>JAMIQN010000125.1:0-9753 GCA_035914595.1 Chitinophagaceae bacterium
AAAAATGAAGCGGCCTTTGGGTAGCGAGGCGCTTAGGTCTGCGTATGACTCCGGCAGGATGTAGATGCGAACGGTATAGTTGCTAACCTGGTCGCTGCTCTGCTGTGCTGCCGCCGTTGACGTCAGTCCGGTGCTAACATCAATTCTGGAAACGACTCCTTTGAATTTGCGATTGCGATACGCGTCTGCTTCAATGATGGAAGTGTCACCCACATGCACTTTGGCAATGTCTGTTTCACTGACCTCTACCTGCACTTCGAGGCGACTCATGTCTGCGATGGTAAGCATGTCCGTGCCGGCCATCTGAGCTGTGCCCACTACCCGTTGACCAAACTTCACGTTGAGCTGCGAAATGATGCCGGAGGTGGGGGCGAAAATGGTCGTTTTCCGAAGATTTTCTTTAGCCTGCGAGAGGGCTGCCTGTGCCCCATCTACCGAATAGCGTCCGCCGGATGAGGTGGCCTTGGCCGCTTCATACTGAGCCTTCGCACTTTCATATTGCGACTGTGCCTGCTCAAATTCCATCGCTGAAATCACCTTATTCTGATACAGCTTCTGGTTGCGCTGATACGTAGCCTGTGCAAGGGAAAACTGACTTTCGGCCTGGCGCACCATCTCGGCAGAGTTTGCAGCGGCAGCGCGGGTTTGCAGGACGGAGGCCTCCTGCTGGCTTACCATGGAGTTGTAGATCGCCGGGTTGATACGCACCAGCAACTGCCCCTTCCGAACACTGTCTCCCTCCTTAACCTCCAATGCGATGATTTCACCGCTCACTTCCGGTGCAATGTTGACTTCGGTTTCGGGGTAAATCTTGCCGCTTGCACTTACCGTTTCTGTGATGGTATGAGGTTCGGCTGCCTCTACGGCAACCTGAATTCCCTGTTTGCTGCTGAGTCGTCCAATAATGATGAGTAGGATCAGAATGGCAACGCCAATACCGATGATCCACCACAGGGTTTTCTTCTTCATGCAAAATTCTTAGGGCTGCCAAAAGTAGCCTGCCGGCTTGTTCTTCAATTGCGAAAATCCTCCCCCCTCCAAAAACGCGCAATCCCGGCGCGAGTAATGGCCGGGATTGCGGGTTCTTTCTTCACCCTCGGAAGGAATGTTCAGAGGCCTTCGTTCTCGCCTCACCTTCCCTTCCGTGCTCTTTCTCTCTCTCTATCGGATCAAGGTCACATCTCCCTTGTAGGTCTCTATCGTCTGGTCCGCATACCCTACCCGGATCAGGTATTGATATACCCCCATCGGCTGCGGCTCCCCTTTCCAGGTGCCATCCCAGCCTTTGCGGATGTCGGTCGTTGAGAACACTTCCTGACCCCAACGGTTGAATACCCGGAATTCCAACAACCGCTGCACGTTCGCATTCACTACCCGGAATTCATCGTTGCGGCCGTCCCCATCCGGCGTGAAGCCGGTCGGCACCAGAATGTTGGTGTGGTAGTTCACGCTCACCTTCACGGTGTCGGTCGCGGAGCAGTTGAATTGGTCGTAGCCTGTCGCTACGTAGGTCGTCGTCACGGTCGGCGTAGCAATGGTCATCGGCGCGTTCGGGTCGGATACGGAGCCGGCCGGCGACCAGGTGTAGTGAAGCGCTCCCTGCACGTACAGGGGCACGCTTTGGCCTATCGTGATCAGCGTGTCGGCGGTGGGCACTACCACTACCGGCAGCGGTCGAACATTGACGGTGATGAACATCGTGTCCGGGCAGCCTGTTGTGTATTCTGGGTTGGCGGAGTTGCCCATCCCTACTTCATTGTCGAAGATGACGGCGTATTGCGTCGTCTGCATCGGGTGGCCGATCGGCGTCGCACAGTCGGTGCACGACAGTGAGGAAGCACTCACAAAGGCGCCTCCCTGCACTTCGTACCAGTGGTAGGCCTGGCCTCCGCTGGCATAGAGGAAGGCGGGCTGGCCGGCGCAGATGAAGCTATCCACAGGGCCTACTCCTAACTGGTGATTGGGCACGTAGATGTGGAGCGAATCGCGCAACTGGCATCCGTTGCGGCCTACGCTGTACACCGCGTAGTTCTGCGAGCGCGGAATGTACACCTGCGGGTTTTGCACCGTCGAATCGTTCAGGTTGTTGCCGGGGCGCCAGGTGTATTCAAAGGGCAGGTCGGGGGTCTCGCAGTAGTTGAATTGTACGGTCGGCTTTTGACCATAACGATACACTACCGGCGCATTGTTGTCGCATACGTTGGCAGTGTTGCTGTAGCGCTGGATGGCGGTGCCTTCTTCCATGGATACAATGTCCAGGCCTGTGGCTGAAGTGTCGGTCAGCGGGCCGATGCACAAGTCCACCAGCAGGTTCTTGGAGGTATCCCAGCTATAGGGCTGGTCGAATTTGATGGTGTTCCAGGCCCCTGCCGTCAGCGCATAGTCGGTCAGTGTTACCACCGGCGTCAGGGCTGAGCTTGCCATAAAACTGCTGTTGGTGGCCGGGTCGGGGAAGTCGGTCTGGTCGGTGCAGGCCAGGGATACAAACACGTATTTCAGCGGCGCTTTACTCAGGATGGTGTTGTTCAGAATGTAGAACGCCATTGAGTTGATGGTGCCACTATAGAAGCCCGAGTACAGCAGGTCGTGCTTCTTGATGATGAATTGGTATTTGGTGAAGATGGTGTTGCTCGCAAAGGGTGAGTTCTTCGGCACTTTCGGCGGTGTGCCGGGAATGCCTACGGTCACTGTGCTCTCGGTCGTGCAGGTGATGGGGTTGGAGGTGCCGCAGGGTATGTTCAACTTCGGGTTCGGCCCGTGTGCCTCTGACAATAAGTTCCGATAGCCGGGACGGCATTCTACCATCAAATCCTGTGGCGCTACGATGTAGTTGCTCGTGTCGTGATACACCACTATCGTGTCCAGCACCGGGCAGCCATCGTAACCCACCGTGTAGGTATATACCGCCGGGTCGGGTGCCGATACCGGATCCTGACAGTCTGTGCAGGATAAGTATTGACCCGGATTGCTTGTGCCGTAGTCATACCAGTGGAAGGTAGCCCCAGCAGGGCCCGCTACGTGCAGTTGCACCGGCCGCTCTCCTAATGGACATACTTTCAAATCAGGACCCGCATTCGGCGCCTGCGCCACATGAACCGTGTCGTTGCGGAAACAGCCTACCCTATCTGTAACGTTTACGTAATAGGTTGTCGTATCGTACGGCGTGGCCACCGGATTGTCGCAGTTGGTACAGGACAGAGTGGTGCCGGCAAGCGCCCCACTCCAAGTGTAAGCGTAGCTACTATTTTGTAATCCGCCCACTACTGTAGTTGACAGATTTAGCGGGGTGCCAAACTGAACACAGATCGTTTTCGGAACCGTGTTGAGTGTGAAGTTGGAAACCGTATCGGTGTAGATGGTATCAAGGCAACCGGCGGGCCCACTGGTAAAGACCCCATAGAAATAGTCTGGCGTCGGTGGTACAGGCGCATCTATGTAAGCACCCTGCCCGATGTATGTTCCATCACTCTTGTACCAATTGTAAATCTGGTTGGCACCCGTACCAAAGAATCTAACAATCCCGGAATCCAGGTTACAGTAGGTTACGGACGCCTTGTACGAGCCACAACTGACGACATCAAAATAGCCATATCCCCAGTGCCCGCCTGCTGAACATCCAAGCGCTTCTACCTGCAGTACAATGGTTTTACCCCCCTGACCGAGAATTGGAAGTGCCCCTGCCGTCCAAGGCAGATAGATCACACCGTAACCGGTATCCGAAACTTTAAAGCCATAGATGTTTACCAGTTCCGGGGATGCAATAAAATTCTGAATAGCACAGGGAATAGCTGAACCCGTTGCACTGTCAAATGCAGTTACACGGAACGTAGGACGTTCATAAAGCTTGTGTGACCAGGTGTTGGAATCGGTATTACCAAAGTCCGGGTCTTGCAATACGCAGGCAAAGCGATAGTTGAAGCTGTAGTCATTGAATCCAACAGGGACATGGATGTAATAACGAATGCGCTCGGAAGCGTACAGGGCAGAGTCCCGACCGAGTTTTACGGCATAAGTACCTCCACCTGCGGGCGTTACCGGAAACTTACCGTATGGGTCCAAAGTAGCCGGTGACGTAGTTGTCATAATTCTATGACGCGTGGGTTGGGGCCCGGTCACAACGGGATTCCCAAACACAATCTGATAGGTTGCCGTGCTACCCGCCTGAGCAATACCCAGCCAGCATTCCCAATTCTGGAAATCCCCATTTTCAAAGTTGATATTCGGTGGGCAGGGCACCGCCTGGGCATTTGCACTAACAGCCAATCCCGTCAAGGGTATTGCGCAGATTAGAGCAAGAAAAAGTTGGCGACTTTTCGCCATTAGGATGGATACAACTTGTCTCATTGAAGGGAAAAGTGTGTTAGTAGAAGGCTATATGCCGATGTTTTGATTTTGCCTGATTGAGGCACTACTCTATAGACGGCAAAAAATGCCTTTTGGTTGGGTACCCGCCTCCCTGCGAATATACCAAGCCAAAGCCGCAATTAGGCTACAATACCAAAGGATAGTGGGGTTGCTGCCCCTTACCACGTATCCAGCAATCCCATTTCCCGGAAAAAAATTTTTGAAAAATCTCCCGCGCAATCCAACCTATTTCCCAAAACAGCCGTCTTAGTATCTGTTGACGGCATTCAACGCATTTTGCGCAGCCGGATAAGTCTTACTTTTAATCCCCTCAAACAATCAAAATCAAGTCCCTCATGAAAAAGCTCCTGCTCATCGCCTCGCTGCTGTTTTTCTCCGCAGGCATCGTTCAAGCGGATAATGGCATGACCAAGGAACAAGCGGCCAGCGCCATCGCCGCAAGCCGGCCCGCTCTTGCCAAAAAGATTGAAAAAATGGAGGCCCGCTTCAATTCGACCAACACTGCCAAAATGCAGGAAAGCGCGGACGCCGTGTATGATGCTATCATAGAAGGTATGAGGCTCACACACACACTGCTGAACGTGGAAGCACCTGAAAATCGCGCGGCTGTAAACGCCCGCTACCTCCAGTTGGAAAAAAGCGCCAACCAATTCCACATCTACAAAGCTGATGCAGCCGCTCACAAAGACATATTGCTGAAGGCCGCTCAGGACTTCGAACAGAAATACTAAGAAGCTTTCCTTGTGGCTTTTGAAAAGGCTCTCCGTTCGTTGGGGGGCCTTTTTCTTGCGCTGTTACAATCCGTATTTACCGGAAAAACTCAATGCTTCCCATCGCCGGGCAAAGGCCGATCGGAAGCAGCTAACATAATTTCGCCGCCCTATGAAATACCTGATTGTGGGCCTTGGCAACATTGGAGCAGAATACGATGCCACCCGGCATAATATCGGCTTTGACGTGGCAGACAGCTTCGTGATCAAGCACGGCGGAAGCTTTAGCATGGAGCGCCTTGCCATGCTCGCAAGCTGCAAATGGAAAGGCAAGACATTCATCGTCATCAAGCCGACTACGTACATGAATCTGAGCGGTAAGGCTGTTCAGTATTGGCTTTCTAAAGAGAATATTCCGGTCGAAAATTCACTGGTAATCGCAGATGACCTCGCGTTGCCCATTGAAAGTCTGCGCCTCCGGCCATCAGGGAGTGCCGCCGGCCACAATGGCCTTCGCAATATTGAAGAAGTATTGGGCACCAATGCCTACCCCCGGCTGCGCTTTGGCATCGGAAACAACTTTCCCAAAGGGCAACAGGTTCGCTTCGTTTTGAGCCGCTGGCTGCCGGACGAACTTCCCATCATTCAGGAAAAAATCCTGAAGAGCGTGGAAGTGATTGAAAGCTTTTCTACACAGGGCATCGCGCGAACGATGAGCGCCTTTAACCATTAATTAAGACCGCTTCAAATGTGGACAAGTGCACAACTTCCGATGGGCTCGCTAAGGCCTCCTTCTACCTTAGCCACGAACCCCCTAAAGAAGTTCTTAGATGAAAGCAATGATCATAATCGGCTCCACAACGGACCAGCCGGTGATGGAAGAAAGCAAGAAATGGCTGACCTGGTTCGGCATTGAAAGCGAAATCGTGGTGGCCTCTGCCCACCGCAACCCGGACCAGGTACGCGAGCTGATGATAACAGCTAAAGACAAAGGCTACGGTGCTGTAATTGCGGCCGCAGGAATGGCTGCAGCGCTTCCCGGCGTATGCGCAGCTTATACGTCTCTGCCTGTGCTTGGCGTGCCGTTGGATGGGGGCCTGCCCGGTGGCATTGATGCCTTGTACAGCATTGTGCAAATGCCCGCTGGCCTGCCGGTAGGCACTCTTGCCGTAGGCAAAGCCGGCGCCCGAAATGCAGCCGTGCTTGTTGCCAGAATGTTTGCACTGAGCGATGAAAAAGTGGCTGCGCGTCTGGAAGACTTCAAGGCCGCATCGTATCGCATTGCGTAGCATCCTCGGTGTTCGGCGGTTTGTACCATTCCTCGCAATTAGAAGAAGAAACACCCCTTGGCAAACTATGGCAACACTCCATTGCCACCCAATTTTCTCAGGCTCTTAAACGGTCACCGCGATTCAGGAGCAAAAGCCCGTCGCGTGGTACAGCTTTTTCGCAGGTTCATTTACTAACCCTTCAAAACCTACAGCCTTGACAGAAGCCATCATCAACATCGAAAGCGTCAACCCGATTGAATTTTTCGGAATCAACAACGGCAAGTTCGATCTGCTCAAGAAACGATTCCCGCTACTGAAAATCTTGTCCAGAGGCTCTCAAATCAAGCTCTCCGGCAAACCCGAGGAGGTCAACAGCGCCAAGGAGCGCATTGGACAGGTGATTAAATATCTGGAACGAAACGACCACCTCAGCGAACAATATTTCGCGCAAATCCTCGGTGATGATGACGTGGAAGGACCCGCTCCCGACGAAACACCAGGAAACGATATTCTGGTATTTGGCCCCAATGGAAAGGTCATTCGCGCCAAGACTCAGAAC
The DNA here is from genome assembly GCA_035914595.1 of Chitinophagaceae bacterium. Lineage (GTDB taxonomy): Bacteria > Bacteroidota > Bacteroidia > Chitinophagales > Chitinophagaceae > UBA1952. The sequence goes on from JAMIQN010000125.1 coordinate 6,906, forward strand.
CAGAAAATGATGGCAACCGCTGCAGAGAAGAACGATATCCTCTTTGCTCTCGGCCCGGCCGGTACCGGTAAAACCTACACGGCTGTAGCACTTGCTGTCCGTGCATTGAAAAACAAGGCAGTCCGTAAGATTATTCTGACCCGCCCGGCGGTGGAAGCAGGGGAAAGCCTCGGCTTCCTGCCCGGTGATTTGAAGGAGAAAATTGACCCCTACCTGCGCCCGCTGTACGATGCGCTGGACGACATGCTGCCTTCGGACAAGCTGAATTACTACATGGCCAATCGCATCATTGAAATTGCCCCTCTGGCCTACATGCGAGGTCGTACGCTGGATAATGCCTTTATCATTTTGGACGAAGCGCAGAACGCCACCGACCTCCAGCTCAAAATGTTTCTTACTCGTATTGGCCCTTCGGCCAAGGCCATCATCACCGGCGATATGAGCCAAATTGACCTGCCCAAGAATCAACGGAGTGGCCTTGCCAAAGCCGTTCGTATTCTGCGCAATATTCATGGCATTGCCCACATCGAGCTGGACGAAAGCGACGTGGTGCGCCACCGCCTGGTGAAGCAGATCATCCGCGCTTACGACAAAGACCAGACGCACGACGAAGAACACCGCGAAGCGCACCACCGTGGCGATGTGCACACGAAGGCCTGAGTCACCTTTTCAACAGCGATTACAAAAAAGGAAACGCGCCCGGTAAAGGCGCGTTTCTTCATTTCAGCAAATGGTCTATTCCACAACAAGTTTGGTACGCACGGCTGCGGCACCACCGACCTCATTGATACTGAGAATGTAGATGCCCGGAGCCACAGACTGCAGGTCCACCAGCTCTGAGCCTGCCCCTGCAGGAAGCTTCGCCTGGCGATGAAAAATATTGCGCCCGGCCATATCACTCAGGCTCCATTGCATGGAAGCTGCGCTGCTGAGTTGGAAGTAAATCCGGGCTGAAGTGTGGGCGGGGTTCGGCACCACTTTCAAATCAGAAATCAGTTGCTTCGGCGTAACTGCAAGCGGCCTGCAACCGTTGGGGGCCCACACTATGCGAATCTCTTCACCCAGCGGGCAGTCGGTCGTCAGCTTCATGGGGTGCGCGCCATACACCACCTTCCGCTGCGCAGCCAAGTTGCATTGAGATGCCGTGCAGGTAGTGTTTCGGGTAGTAGTGTTCGTGACGCAATTGTAGTCCACAGCTACAATGTTCATAGCCTGCAGGAAATCACCATTGATCAGTGAATCCGGAATGGAATAGCTGCCGGTGCCGGGAAGGTCCTGGCTTTGATAAATCAGCAGGCCGTTGGCATCAAAAATGAGGATACGGAGGCGCCCGGCACGGCCCGTGTAGCCGGTTACCGTGACGAGCAGGCTGCGGGAGCTAGGTTCGTCAAGCAGGTCGCAGGCAGTAGGCACCGTGCGCTGATCCGCTACATTGGTAGAAGAACCGATACGCACATTGCCATACGAAAGGAAGCTGGTCATGCCCGTCGTTGTGTAGCTGACCGTGTTGGCTGCATGTGCCCGCTGTGCTACCACAGGCGTATAATACCAGGTATGCGTAGTGGTGCAGGGCTCCGGAATGATGCGCAATTCCGCCCCGGTAACACCATTGGCGATTAGGCTATCGTTGCTGCTGGGCAACACGTTGCTGGATGATGCTGTATCGAAATAGGCCATAGCATCGGCGGTGCTTGTGAAGGGCGCACTGCTTCGAAGCCAGTAAATCGTTTGGCAGGAAGTGAGGCCCTGCGGCGCACTGGCATGGAGCACGAGCGGCTCATGATATTCGTTGCAGCAAATCGGCATGATAATGCCGGGAGCCAATCCATCGCCGGAATGGAGGCCTGTTTTCACTGTTGTTGAAAATGAATTTTGGCAACCATTTGAATCGGTAACGGTGACCGAGTAGGTACCCGGTGTGCTCAGGCCCGTCAGGTTCTGTGTGTGCGCGCCGCTATTCCAGGCATAAGTGAAAGGAGCCGTTCCAAAATCACTACCAGCCAATTGAAATGATACCGCACCGTCATTCTTGCAAATAGGAGAAGCCGTTAGTGAGCCGGTAATGGTAGGGGAAAGGCAACTTGCCGTGGCCACATAATTGCGAACTGTATTACCGGGCAAGGGGCCAAATCCGTTTGCGAGGCTGATGCCGCGAGAGGTCAGGTGGCAATAGCTCATCACGGTTCCTTTCCAACTGGAGACCGGGGCTGTGTTCGAGTACTGAGCGTAGGTACAACTGCAGGGATTCGTTTCCAAGGTGTAGCAATTATCAATCGCTCCGCAGGAGCCGCCATTCGTCATCCAGCCGCACCAGTGGGTGTGATGGGAGCTTAGGTTATGCCCCGTTTCATGGGTCACCACTTCTACATCCCAGGAAAAGGTGGGCACGGTGCTGTATGAACCGTTGATATCGCTGTAAGCGTATGAATATCCGTTCGTTTTGCTGCCACACAAGGCACTCAGCCAGGCTACCCCTCCATTGCCATGGCCACTACGCATGAGCAGATGCCCCAAGTCTCCATCAAAGCCACTCTGCATCGTGTTCCAAAATGCAGTGAACGTGTAGAGGCCCGCTCCCGAACTGGTGGTAGGGTAAATGCTCAGCTTCGTCCAGATGTACATCGAGGAAAGCTCCATGGCGATATGCTCATTCGCATACATCGCCTGAAACTGATTGAACAGGCCGGTCACATAGTTCTGGGTGTTGGCCAGCGTCACTTTAAAGCGATACACAGTAGAGTCCACTTCCCAATAGACGCGAACCTTCTTGCATTCCAGCGCATTCGTCTGTTTAGCCGTTGTAATTCCCGCAACCTGCGGGCGGCCATCATCTTCATCTACAGTAGCG
>JAMIQN010000126.1:0-6515 GCA_035914595.1 Chitinophagaceae bacterium
AATTCAAGCTGCAGCATATATTATCTTTCCACCAAACGCCCACCTATGCCCAACAATACCCGCGGTACCATCTTCATCAACTACCGACGAGAAGACAGTAACTGGAACGCCCTGGCCCTCTACAATGAACTCCAGAAGTATTTCTCTAAAGACCAGCTCTTTAAAGATTTTAATGCCATTCAGCCCGGGGATGATTTTGTGGAAAGCATTGCCGGCGCCTTGCAACGCTGCGATGTGCTGCTCGTGCTGATCGGGCCCAAATGGCTGGGCGCCCGTGATGCAGAAGGAAAGCTGCGCCTGGAAGATGCCGACGATTTCGTAAGGCTGGAAATTGCGAAAGCGCTGTCCAGAAATATCAAGGTAGTGCCGGTAATGCTGGATGGCACCAAGATGCCGCAGTCCGAAGAGTTGCCGGAGCCGTTACGCGGGCTGACACGTCGGCAGTTGATTGCGATAGACCCGACGCGATTTGAGGATGATGTGCGCAAGCTTGCAGAAGCTATCAAACGGATTTTGGGAGAACCGGAACTGCGTCCTACTCCTCCACCTTTGCCGTCAAGTCCCACTCCTTCCCCGGCACCTCACAATGTGCAAACACCCGAACCCAAGCCGGACAACAATATGGTTTGGGGCATCCTCACCACAATACTCTGCTGTCTGCCTTTAGGCATCGTGTCCATCATCAGCGCAAGCAAAGTAGATGGACTATACCACCAGGGTAAGTATGCGGATGCGCGTGAAGCGGCTGCCCAAGCCAAAAAATACGCGATATGGGCCGTTGTAGCCGGCTTTGTCGTCTGGGCTATCTATCTCATTTTTTACGGTGCAGCCCTTACTAGTTCCTACTGATGTTTGTCGCGACTCAAAGACATACCAGGAAAGTCGGATTCTGGGAATTAGGGGTGTGGGTAAGTGCTGCTACTGTTGTAGTAGTACTTGCATGTGCAGATCCTTCTTCATCCCGCTGGTTTCCGCCCTGCCCATTTCATGCACTCACCGGCCTCGACTGCCCCGGCTGTGGCAGCACGCGGGCTTTACACGCCTTGCTGCATGGTCATGTAGGAGCCGCGATCAACTTCAATTTGCTGACGCTGCCCGGGCTTGCAATGGTCGCGCTTGGCTTCGGTCAGCAACACAGTGAACGGCTCCGGAAATGGTGGCTGCCGCTGAACCGGCCTAAGGTCATCTTAGTAGTAGTGTTGGCATTCTGGCTGCTGCGCAATCTGCCATTCGAGCCGTTTCTGTGGCTCAGTTCAGGCCATTGAAAAGGCGCCTTCTCACCATTCGGATTCAATGCTGGCAAGGATGGCAAGGTAGCTTTCATAGCGCGCGGCACTCAAGCTTCCTTCCGCCACAGCGGCCTTCACGGCGCAGCCGGGCTCATCGAGATGCAGGCAATTATTGAAGCGACAATCTTGAAGGGCCTTCCTCATTTCGGGGAAATAATGCGAGAGTTCTTCCCGCTCAAAATCTATCAGACCAAACTCCTTCACACCCGGCGTGTCTATGATGCGAGCTTTGATGTCCGGCAGCTCAAACATCTCTGCGAAAGTGGTTGTATGCTGGCCCTTGCCGCTCCAGTCGCTGACCTCTGCCACACGCAGCGCAAGGCCCGGCATCAGCGTGTTGATGAGTGTGCTTTTTCCTACGCCGGAATGACCGCTGAACAATGTGGTGTTTCCAGCCAGGCGACGATGCAATTTGTCAATCGTGGATGGCGATTTCGCGCAAATCGGAAACACCTCGTAGCCGGCCGCTTCGTACATCTCCTGCCATTCAGCTAGCAGTTCCAGCAGAGCATCATCATATAAATCCATCTTGTTGATGGCGATGATTGCAGGGATGTGATAAGCCTCGGCAGTAACCAGAAAGCGATCTACAAAACCGTTGGAGGTGCGGGGCTCGGCGAGGGTGGCGATGACCAGCGCGGCATCCAGATTGGCCGCTACGATGTGCTTTTGCTTGCGGTTGTGTGGCGAAACGCGGACGATATAATTCCTGCGTGGCAGCACTTCTTCAATGATGGCTATGCCTTCCTCTTCAATATCGAAGCGAACGCGGTCGCCAACGGCAATTGGATTGGTGGAAGCGATGTCTGTATCAATCTTCAGCCGACCCCGAATGCGGGCGCGCCAGACACGGCCTTCTGCATCAGAAAGCTGATACCAACTGCCCGTGCTGCGCATGACGATTGCTTCCCGATTACTCATAGCGTAATGCAACGATGGGGTCCAGGCGAGAAGCTTTTACAGCAGGATAAATTCCGGAAAGAATACCCACCAAAGTGCAGAGCGCAAAGCCGGCACCAATCCAGACCCAGGGCATGATGAACCCGACGTGAAAGGCCATTCCTACTGCGTTTCCTACCAAAATACCTAAGGCGATACCGAGTGCGCCACCCAACAAAGAGATAACGATGGACTCGGTGAGAAACTGCCCTTTGATGACCGCATTTTTTGCGCCCAAAGCTTTGCTCACACCTATCTCGCGTGTGCGTTCTGCCACACTAACCAGCATGATGTTCATCAGCCCGATCACCGAGCCTAACAATGTGATGATGCCTACCAGCAGCGCGGCCCAGCGAACGGTGCTGAGATTGTCAATAAGCATGCTGGCGAGCGAGTCATTTTGGTTTACCGCAAAGTCTGATTCCGAGCCGAGCGGAATCTTACGAATGACGCGAAACAGGCCCTCTGCTTCATCCATAGCCAGCTCCTTCCCCTTGATGTTTGGTACCGCAACATTGATGAGGTAGCTACCCGAACCGTAGAAAGTCCGGGCAGTTTCCAGCGGAAGAAAAACAGAGTTGTCGGTGTTCGTCATCATGTTGCCGCCCTTGCTGGAAGCCACGCCAACTACGGTTACTTTTTGTGCCCCCAGGCTCACCACTTTACCAATAGCATCCGCCGCTTTTCCTTTAAAAAGCTTGGAGCAAACACCGCTACCCAAAATGCCGACATGACCGGCCGATTGAAGCTCGTAAGGAGAAAATGTGCGGCCCGCATCCAGCTTGGTGGCAGAAATGGGAAAGTAGGCTTCGTCCACACCGAAAATGGTGATGTTGGGGTTCGTCTTTTTATCACCAAAGACTACGGTTTCGGTGCCGCCTGCCCGCAATTGAACACTCACCTGTGCAGGCAATTGATAGCGCTCTTTGAAAGCCCGGGCTTCATCGTAGGTAATGTCCTTGCCGGCAGTAAGGGAGATTTCAAGGCCGCCATGCTTGCCTTTGCCCCGATTCTGCTTCAGCATAGTGCTCGTGATCTGAAAGGTGTTGGCGCCCATCTCGGAGAAGTTGCTCGTCAGTGCCGCATTGATGACTTCTATGCTGGTGAGGATGCCTACCAGCGCCATAATGCCAAGGCCAATGATGAGAATGGTGAGGATGCTGCGCAGCAGATTGGTACGAACTGCACGAAGGGCAAGGCTCAGGTTAAACAGCATCCGGGCGGTTCTTTGGAACGGCTAAGGTCGCAAGCTATGGCGTATTCCCCGGAGCCGATTGGACAGGACGGTAAATGCGTAATTGCAAATACTCCCTGCTCCTTTCATTCCGGAAACAGGGGGCATTTCTTGAAAAAAAACTTCGCAGAACGTAGGTTCTTGGAGCGCTTACAGCTTGATTTGGTCGCCTGTATTGCGGTCGTAGAAATGGTATTCTGTAAGAGGGAGGCCCGCGTCCACCTCCACTTTGATCTTGGCCTTGTAGGCAGCATTCCACTTCTGAACCATGTTCTTTCCCAGAATACCGGGAGCCTTCTTGGTCAGATAGGCTGCAAGGATGGGATGCACCTGAATGGAAAGTGTGCGATGGCCCTGGTTAATGAGGTAGTTGACGTCCTTTTCAATATCATCGCCGAGCAGGATGGAGGGGCCAATCTTGCCCGTACCCTTGCAGGTGGGGCACACTTCGGAGGTTGAAATATTGATCTCAGGGCGAAGGCGCTGCCGCGTGATTTGCATCAGGCCAAACTTGCTCATCGGGAGGATGGTGTGCTTGGCGCGGTCGAGGGCCATAGCATCTTCCATCGCATCCAAAACCTGCTTGCGATGCTCGGGAGCGCGCATGTCTATCAGGTCCACGACGATGATGCCGCCGAGGTCCCGAAGCCTTAGCTGGCGCGCGATTTCGGCAACTGCCTCAAGATTGGTGGCCAGGGCATTCAGCTCCTGATCTTTCTCTGCATTGCGGGTGCCGGAATTGACGTCAATGACGTGCAGGGCTTCGGTATGCTCGATGATAAGATAGGCGCCAGAGGCCAGGTTCACCGTTTTACCGAAGGAAGCTTTCACCTGTTTGGTGACGCCATACGTGTCGAACACGGATTGCTGTGCGTTGTGCAGCGTCACGATATCCCGCTGCTCGGGCATGATGCGGCCGATGTAATCACGAGCTTCATTCAGCAGGCCTTTATCGTCCACTACAATTTTTTGAAAGGAATCGTTGAGCAGGTCGCGGAGGATGGAGGTTGTTTTGTCCTGTTCTCCCAAAATTTTCTGAGGGGGGCGGGCACCCTTCAGATTTTGCTGCACCGTTTTCCAGTTCTCAGTGAGTTCTAGAATATCTGCATGAAGTTCCGCCGTGTTTTTCCCCTCTGCGGCCGTCCGCACGATGACCCCGAAATTCTTGGGCTTGATGCTTTCGACAATTCGCTGGAGGCGCTTCCGTTCTTCCGAAGAATGAATCTTACGGCTTACAGCAACGATGTCATTGAAAGGCGTCAGCACCATGAAGCGGCCCGGCATGGAAATCTCGCAGCTCAGGCGAGGCCCTTTCGATGAGATCGGTTCTTTCAGAATCTGAACCATAATCTCGGGCTTGCCCTGAATGATGTCTGTAATCTTCCCGCCTTTGGGAATGTCCTGTTCCGTAGAAAATTTAGAGAAATCCTCACCCCAGGAAGGGTTTCCGCTCACACTCTCCTTTGTGAATTTGAGCAGGGAGCGGAAATAGGGCGACAGGTCTGTGTAGTGAAGGAAGGCATCTTTTTCAAAGCCTACGTCCACGAATACGGCGTTGAGGCCGGGCATGGTTCTGCGAACCTTGCCGAGGTAGATATCACCAACTGAAAATTGGTCGCTGCCGCGCTCGTAATGCAGCTCTACTAATTTCTTGTCTTCAAGGAGCGCTATTTCTACACCATCTCCGGAAGAGGAGTTGATGATGAGTTCTTTGTTCATGGCTACCGTCTGGGATTAGCGCCACCCGGAGCAGTGCTGTGTTAAAGCATGCAAAGGGCGCCAGGCAGCGATTAGGGAAGTAAATGCCCGAACAGGTTGCCGACCAATCAAATGCGAGCTGTTTCGCGATGGGTCAGGCGATGTAAAGTGACTTCCGAGTGGGAGTGGCCTTACAGAACCACTTACGCAGGAAAGGCGGCAGGGATACTGGTTCAGTACCTCCTGCCGGCTTCAATACCTGTTCTGGCTTGAGCGGTACTTTGTGCGTACCGTAGTGCCAACAACTACTTCTTCTTATGACGGTTACGGCGCAAGCGCTTCTTACGCTTGTGCGTCGCAATCTTATGGCGTTTCCGTTTTTTTCCGCAAGGCATAAATGTCTTCGTTTAAAGTTTTTACTGAAATGATTTGATATACGATTCGATGTCTCGAGTGAAGTCCGGATTATTGACCAGCGTTTCGAGTTGGCGAAATGTTTCGATTGCTTTCTCTTTCTGTCCTGCACCCCGGTAGGCTTCACCCAGGAAATACAAGGCTTCTCTGTTCTTTGGCTCTAATGATCTTACATGCTCCAGCCGTTCTACTGCCTTATCCCATTGGCCGCTCTGGATGGAGAGTCTTCCCAGCATTACGTTGGCTGCTATATGGTTTGGGTTCTTGGCAACCATTTCGCGGAGGATTGAAATTCCGCTCATCGGAGCACCGGTACCTTCTACGTAAGCAGTTGCAAGGGCAATCTTGGCCGTGTCGTTATCAGGGTTGATGGCTAAAGCCTGATTCAGACAGTCAATGGCACCTTGCGCAGCCCATGCATGTATTGAGGGGGAGCCTCCGTCATGCATCAACTCCAGGTAAAACTGGCCGGCGAAGGTGAGCTTTTTTTCCGACTGAGCCAAACGTGCGGCTTGTGCGCTGGCCCACACGTACATAGCAGGCTGATGGTGCTCTCTCCAGATCGCCGCAGCCTGTTCGTATAGCGGCACCATAGATGTCGAATCCGACTGTTGGGCAATCTTCTGATTGATGGCTTGCAACTCCTCAGCAGCATGAGCAGGAATGGCCTGCAGCGATGCAGTAGCAATGGAGTCAAAAGAAGCGGGCTCGGCCAAAGGCATAGAAGCCTGCATGGGGGCATCCTGATGGCCATCTGCCGTAGTGCCCGAATTACCCTTGGGAGGTGTTACGGGAACTGCCCAAAAAAGCACCGCAGTCAGGGCTACGGCAACAAGAATCGAAATGTAATGAGCAGGACGCAAAGGGCGGCGACTTTCAAGCCGCGCGAAGGTAAGGTAAAGCCGCCGACCTCAACGAATTAAAGCGATGCTTCCGAGAGC
>JAMIQN010000127.1:0-2025 GCA_035914595.1 Chitinophagaceae bacterium
ATCATCGGTGCAACAACACGATAACCCTGCGCAGCAATGGCCTCAATTTGTGCATCAAACGAATGAAAGTCATCCGGAAATCCATGCAGCATCAACACAAGAGGTCCTTCGCCTGCGGCTCGGGCAGTGAAGCGCATTCCTTCATGCTCAAGAGAAAGGATTTCAATTGCACTCATGCCGATTCCTCGTTGTCGCTCTCTGCTCCATCTTCACTCAGGATGGATGCAAGCGAAATGGATAGCTCTGCGTCTATTGTGTCATTCACTCTCAAAAGAGCAGGCTTCAATGCAGCAACCCAATGATCATCATCATGCAAATTTTTTAAATCTGCTGCGCTGGGCAAGGGCCACGGCAAACTGCGATAGAAGTCGGAAAATTGAATTTGCTCTAGATTGCGCGCCAGCACATAGCCACCAGCATCTGTTCGGCAAATGATCCGCTCACGCTGAAGAATATCGGCAAACTGAAACCAGTTCTCCACTTCTTTTTTTCCCAGAATACTCATCGCCTCGACGTCCGACACAGCCCCTCCACCCTGCTGCTTGCGCCAAAAAAGCTGAAGAATATCCAGCATGGCCAGCACAGGATGGCGTTGCGCCATACTGGTGTGGCGATACACGGCAAGGGCCCGGGTAATCTCGACGCCTAGCAAAATAATCATCCATGACAGGTAAATCCAAATCAGGAATACCGGAAAAGCGGCGAAAGCTCCATAGACCAGCGTATACGAAGAAAATTGACTCACGAATAAGCCAAACCCTTTTTTCGCTAGTTCAAACAACAGTGCGGCAAGCAGACCACCCAAGAAGCCCGCCTTAAGTGGAACTTTACAATTGGGCACAGCGACATAAAGCAACGTGAATGCCAGCGTGGTCGACACAAAGGGAATGAGTTGCAAACCGGGCACTGCGCCACTGAACGCCGAAGCGGCTGTACTGAACAAATGGATTGAGGCCAGATAAGAAGATATGGTGAATCCCGCACCCAGTAGTAATGGACCAAGACTTAGCACGGCCCAGTAACGTAGAAAGCTCACCACTCCCTTGCGCTCGTGATGCACTTTCCATATCTGATTGAAGGCCTTCTCAATGGTCACCAGCAGCATGAGCGCCGTAACAAAGAGCATCGCAATACCGATAGTGGTCAATCCTCTCGCCTGCTGGGAAAAATCCTGCAAGCGCTCTTGAACGGCTGCACCCGTGCTGGGGATGAAGTTCTGAAAAACAAAATTCTGGATATCCCCACTCACATGCTGAAGGGATGGAATGGCAGACAGTATCGAGAACACCACTGTCATGACTGGAACTACCGCGAACAATGTGGTGTAGGTAAGCACCATGGCAGCCTGTCGGCAGTTATCCGCCAGAAAGCGGCGACTAACCAACCGGGCAAGAGGCAGTGTGTGGCGTGCAAAAGACAATGGCATGAGGATTCCAATCAGTTCAGGCTCGCCAAGTATTCCTGTCACGATGGCAACTGTCGAGTGTGACCCGCCCCTTCTTCATGGCTACAATACCGGCCAACTATCCCTTCAAGCATAACGACCATGTACACCATTTATCACAATCCTCGCTGTTCCAAGTCGAGGGAAGCCCTGTCTCTGCTGGAAGATGCCTGCGTGCCGCTCACCATCGTCCGCTATCTAGACGATCCACTTGATGCGGCTGTCATCAAAAAACTACTGAAAAAGTTAGGAATGCCTACCCGTGAGCTAATGCGCCAGAAGGAAGCTGAATACAATGCCCTTGGTTTGGCCAATCCGGCATTAAGTGAAGACGACTTGATTGATGCCATCATTCGCCACCCTCGGTTACTTGAGCGCCCAGTGGTTATTCATGGCAACAGAGCCGTGATTGCCCGCCCACCCGAACGCGTAGAGGAACTACTGAAATGACTACCCCTTACGTTCTTGTGCTGTATTACAGCCGGCACGGCGCTATCCGGCAGATGGCTCGCCTGATTGCGCGCGGCATTGAAAAAGAAGGCCTAGACGCAAGAATTCGTACGGTCCCAGCTGTGTCGACC
>JAMIQN010000128.1:0-15468 GCA_035914595.1 Chitinophagaceae bacterium
GGTGACGTAGGTCGTGTCGCGAACACGGCAGGCATTGGGGTTGTAGGCCACTAATTGCACGTTGTAAATGCCAGGGCTGGAGAAGGTGTGCGTGGGTGCAATGGCATTGCTGATCGGGCTACCGTCTCTGAAATCCCATGAATAGGAAACGGCATTCACCGAGTTGTTTTGAAACTGAACGGTGAGCGGAGAACAGCCGCTGGCTTTTGGCGAAGCCACAGCTACTGCATTCGGCACACTGAGTTGAAAGGCAATTTTCAAAGCCGCCTCATTGCAGTTGGAACTGCCCACCGATGTAGCCCATGCACCGGGTGTGGTTGGGAACGAATTTGTATTCGGCCCGCCGCAATTGGCGCAAATGCCCTGATACACGATGCCATCCCGGCTGAAACGACTGGTGCCTCCATCCACGTGCTCCCCTTCGAAAGAGGAGGAAGACTGCCGGCCCATGAAGGCGCCAAATAGCAGGCTGGCAGCATTCCGCGACAGAACGATGAAGTAGAAGTCCATCCCGTCGGTGATGCTCTTGAGCGGGGAATTGATGAGGCTTGCCGTGATGGGCATGCCGGTGGTTGTGCCTACGGTGGAAGGCGCGCCGGAAAAGCCGAGGTTGCCGCCCCATCCGGAAATGTAGATGTTCTGGCAGGTGTCCACCATGAAGGCAACCGGTGAAATGTTCGTCGTTGTTGAACTGCCGCTTCCAAAAACAGTGGAGAAAATGTCGGTGGTGAGCTGCGCATCCATCTTGATTACAAACTGTGAGGAGCCGCTGTTGCTATACACGCCGGAGGTCACGGGGAAGGCGCCTCCCAGAGATTGCCCCATCGCGTACACATTATTCTCTAAATCAACCTGTACGCCATACACCTGGTCGTAGTTGCTGGTGCCGATATAGCAGACTTTCTGCAGGGCATAACTGCCTCCATTTTGAAAGCGCGCAATGTAGCCGTCGGTGCTACCCTGATAGCTGTTTTTCCAGGCATTACCCGTGGTCGGGAAATTGGAGGACATCGTACCGCCACCTACATAAAAAGCAGTCTGGCCCGTGTCCAGCGCAAGCACATAACCGGCATCGTCCGAAGTGCCGCCGAGATAGGTGGAATAAAGCAGGGTGGTCAATGACGAATCCAGCTTAATCACAACGGCATCCTGTCCTCCCTGCAGACTGCGCTGATAGCCGGAGGTGGTGGTCGGGAAATCGGTGCTGCGCGTGCAGGCCGTCATATAGACGTTGGCATTCTTGTCCAGAATGACCTCACTGCGGGCATTATCGCCGTAGTTGTATTTGAGATTGCCAAAAAGATATTCGCTGCCATTGTAGTTGACACCATCCGCTGCCGATCCGCCTACAAACGTGGACCCGAGCAGTGCCGTCCCGTTCGAGTTGAGCTTTGTTATGACGATATCCGCACCGCCATTGTAGCTCACATCATAGGCCCCGGATGTCACCGGATAATTGGAGGAATAGCTGATGCCTGCCACTACCAGATTATTGTGGGCATCTACCATCATGGAGTGAGGCTGCTCATTGTCGCTGCCGCCGAGGTAGGTTGCCCAAACGCGCGTGGTGCCGGTGGCGTTGAATTTCATGATCGCAATGTCACTGGCGAAGCCAACGCCGTGCGCATCGCTGGTGGAAGGGTTGGGGTCGTTCACACCGCCGCCGAATGTGGTCTGAAAAGCACCGGTAGTAGTAGGGTAAGAGCCACCTCCACTACCGGGATAGTTGAGCGCTATACCGCCTGCATAGAAATTGCCTCCCGCATCGTAGGTGGCAGTGTAGCCCCAGTTGTCGGCGGAAGAACCGGTCATGGTGCTGAACACCACCGTAGGGTCAATAATCAACGGCAGGCTCTTATCATAGCCGTCAGGAAAATCGTAGGTCAAGACGTCGCCATTCAGCAGATAGCGGGCCGTGATTTCTTTGCGACCATCTTGCGCATATTGGTACACCACCGGCTTCAACTCACGGACCTCACCTACTGATGTGCCTACAATCAGGTTCCCCTCTTTCAGTCGTAAGCCGTCCATCCCTTCAAAACGAAGTCTGATTTGCGAAGGATCTTTCCCGGGAGAAACTATCCACTCGTATTTCATCATGCCGCTCTCGCTTCCCACCCGCAGGTCTATGCCGGCATACACGCTGCTATAGGTGAGGGTAAGAAAGGGATGGATATTGCTTTTCCATCGGCTGGGGTCGTTGCCCAGATAGTAGTTGTAATACCAGCTCTGTTCTTTACTGCCGACAATGGCAGGGTCGTTCTGCGCTCCTTCAAAATGAACGCGATAGGTGTGGAATTGCAGGCTGGCTTCTTTCACCCAGCCATGATGCAATGCATCAATCCGCTCCCGATTAGCCGGATGCCAAAGGCGGTAAGTAAATGAGTTCTTACTGAGGAAGATTTCAGCGTTTCCTGCTGAGGCTTTGTATTGAAAAGGCCCTGTCCACTGGCCGGCATTTCGGATGAATTCGACCGGTTCGGCTGCTAAAAGCGACGGAAAAAAGAACACCCCAACAATGAGCAGCAGGTAACGATGCAGCATGATTCACTCCAGTGTTTTTTAATCCGGTACAGGTGCTTCGTAAATGTACGGGAATTATACCTGGAGCTAAGACGGCTTCTGGCCCGAAATGGTTGGCTTGACGGTTCTCAAACAATTGTCGCCCTTATGGCCATCCCCTCAGCCAAAATTCGGGTCAGTTGACTGCTTTGTTGGCACAGCTCGAGGAGGCAAATGCTTCCGGTTTGGCTTTGAAGGCGAAACCCATCCCCAGGATGTAGCCCATCGCTTCCCGCAGTGCTTCATTGCTGCGGAAGTGCGGATTGGTGTTGATGTCGGCATGAACTTCCATGTCCACATCGTATTTGTTGAACAGGTCGCACAGTTCATATGCGATTTCGATGCTCATCGCCACTTCTACCAACATGCGCTCTTTGATGGTGTAGGGCTGGGTCCGGCGCTCATTGTGGATGAACATGAAGCCCCCGTGGTGCTCCCGCAGGAAGACAATGACGGTGGCAAATTCGGTTTCTGTGTTGTACACCTGCGAGTCGGTGCCGATACAGACTTTGAGCTTGTAGCCTTTTTCTGCCTCACGGATAATCGCTTTCTCTACCGCGTCTTTGATGGGTAGCTGGATAGTATCTCCGGAGAAGGTGCGCCATTTCATAGGCATATGTTGGTTTGCTTAAATGTAGGTAGGAAGGGAGGGAACTGGGAAATGCCGGGAAGTAGGATGTGATTTGCGGGTGGAAAACCAGGTTTCCCGCAGAACCCACAGAACCCCGCAGAACCCTCCTCACAGCGCCGGGTTGTTCTGCGGCTTTTGCGCCGGTCTGCGGGAACCACCGCCCCTTTTTCATTTCCCGGAATAAAACCCTTTTTTAAGACGGCTCCCGCACCCTGCCGTTTTACTTTTGCCCTCCGCGCAAGGCAGGCTCCCGGCGTCGCGGCTTGCTTTTCTGATAATGTCTTCCATAAAAATTGCGCTTGTCGGCAATCCCAATTCAGGAAAAAGCTCCCTCTTCAATGCCCTCACCGGCCTGAAGCAGAAGGTGGGCAATTTCCCCGGCGTAACGGTTGACAAAAAAACAGGCAGCTTCTCCTTAGCCCTTTCCGGCAGGCAACAGCGAGTTCAGCTCCTGGACCTCCCCGGTACCTACAGTCTTTATCCAAAAAGTGCTGATGAGCAGGTGACATACGACGTCCTGCTCAATCCCCAGAGCCGCGACCGGCCCCAGGCCATCATCGTCATGGCAGATGCGAGTAATCTGAAGCGCAACCTGCTCTTCTGCTCACAGATTATGGACCTGAAAATCCCCGTGGTCATCGCATTGACGATGGGAGATATCGCCCGTCGGAAAGGTATTATCGTAGATACTGAAGCCCTTGAGCGAATGATGGGCGTGCCCGTCGTGGCGGTCAATCCGAGGAACAATAAAGGCCTTACACAGCTTCGCAAAACATTGGCCGATGTGGTGGCCCGGCTCGTGCCCAGGCCCGCCGCTCTTGCCACAGCGAATATTTCATCAACTCCCACCCATCCCGTAGCTATCGCAGAGCCGGAAGAGGACGGAATTTTTGAAGCAAGCCCGGTCCAACGCCCCGATTTCATAGACCTCAAGGCCCTCACCGGCAACTGGCTCAGCGAGCTTCGGTCGCTTACCGAAGTGGATAGCAACTATGCCGCGCTCCACATCGCCTGCAACTGGCAGGAAATGGGCTTCCTCACTGCTGCCCAACGCATTCGTATCCCTTCCCTGCTTGATGAAGTTGGATTTCAGAAAAGAAAAATCCAGGCAGAAGAGGTGGTGCAGCGCTATGCCCGCATCCAGTCGGTGATGGCGCAAAGCGTAGCCGAAGAAAGCCCTATTGCCAAGACCCTGCGCAGTGAACGGATTGACAAAGTGCTCCTGCATCCTCTGTGGGGCAACCTCATCCTGATGGTCGTCCTCTTCCTGCTGTTCCAGTGCATTTTCACGCTGGCGCAGTACCCGATGGACTGGATGGAAAACGGCTTTGCCTTTGCTGGCAAATGGCTGGCCACGCTCCTGCCCGACAACTGGGTGCGCGACCTGCTCATCAACGGGCTGCTGGCCGGCATCTCGGGCATCGTTGTCTTCGTGCCTCAGATCATGTTGCTGTTTGGCTTCATCACCATTCTGGAAGACACCGGCTACATGGCCCGCATCTCCTTCCTCACCGACCGCCTCATGCGCTCGGTAGGGTTAAATGGCCGTTCTGTGATGCCGCTCATTTCCGGGATGGCCTGTGCCGTGCCCGCCATCATGGCAGCACGCACCATTCAAAACAGAAAAGAAAGGCTCATCACCATCCTCGTGACGCCGCTGATGAGCTGCTCGGCCCGCCTGCCGGTTTATACCATTCTCATTGCACTGGTGGTGCCCAACAAATACTACCTCGGCATCTTTTCGCTGCAAGGCCTCGTGTTCATGGGCATGTATCTGCTTGGCTTTGTAGGCGCCTTGGTGGTGAGCAAGGTGATGAATCTGTTTATCAAAGTGAAAGACCGCTCTTTCTTCCTGATGGAGCTGCCCGTTTATCGTGCGCCCCGCTGGAAAAATGTGGTCACAACCATGATTGAAAAGGCCCGGATTTTCGTGACGGATGCGGGCAAGGTCATTATCGTCATCTCGCTGCTGCTATGGGCCCTTTCTTCTTTCGGCCCGCCCGCCCGCATGAAGGCTATTGATGATCACTACGCTGCATTGAAGGCCGCCCATCCGCAACTGGCTGATTCTCTGGAGCACGAGCATGGCACCGAACGACTGGAGGCCTCCTTTGCCGGCTATCTCGGCCATGCCATTGAGCCTGCTATTCACCCCCTGGGCTTCGACTGGAAAATCGGTATCGCTATCATCACCTCCTTTGCTGCCCGCGAAGTGTTTGTCGGCACGATGGCAACGCTGTATAGTGTGGGCACCGATGCTCAGGATGAGGCCCCTTTGCGGGATAAAATGCGCTCGGCACTCCGCGATGACGGCAGTCCTGTGTACACCTTAGCTACCGGCCTGTCGCTGCTCATTTTCTATGTCTTTGCTATGCAATGCATGAGTACGCTGGCCATCGTTAAGCGGGAGACGGGCACCTGGAAATGGCCGATTGTGCAATTCTCCTACATGCTCGTCATGGCCTGGGTGGGTGCCTGGGTGGTGCAGGTGATTGCCGCTATTTAAAAACCCCTTAGCAAGACTCTGCTATCGTGCTGTTAAGCTTGTTTATGACCCGTTAAGCTCATTACCGAAACTGATAATCCTCCCTGGGCCTTTGGCCTATTTTTGCAAAAATTGACTCGTATGCTGAAGACCGGCAACACTGTGGTGAGCATCTATACCGAAATGACGCCGAACCCGGAGACCATGAAGTTTGTAGCCAACAAACTCCTGTATCCCGGCAAGAGCATTGACTTCCCCGATGAGGACAGTGCATCCCCTTCTCCGCTAGCCAAGGAGCTGTTTGCGTTCCCTTTCATCCGCGCCGTGTTTATCGCTTCCAATTTTGTGACGCTGACTAAGACGCAGGACACCGACTGGAGCGAAGTCATTCCCACCATTCGCGAATTCCTGAAATCTTACCTCGAGTCAGGCGCCGTCATCATCAACGAATCCGAAGTGCCGCTGCAACGCAAGGTGCACAACAGCGAGCCTTCTGAAAACGATACCGACGTCGTAAAACGCATCAAGGAATTACTCGACAGCTACGTCCGCCCGGCGGTGGAAATGGACGGTGGCGCCATTCAGTTCCGCTCTTACAATGACGGCATCGTCAACCTGCTGATGCAAGGCTCCTGCTCCGGCTGCCCTTCTTCTATGATCACGCTGAAGGCAGGCATCGAAGGCATGATGAAGCGTATGATTCCCGAAGTGAAAGAAGTAGTGGCGGAAGCCGTATAAACACTTTTCCTTCAATAAAAAAAGAAGCAGCCCCCATGTTCGGGGCTGCTTCTTTCATTTGGGGAAATAGTCGGTTCAAGCCACCTCCGCCGTTCCTGTGCTAAATGCCTTGGTTACGTTATACCAATACTGCTTCATGTCCCACGCGGCTGTGGGGCATCGTTCTGCGCAAAGGCCGCAGTGCAGACACACATCCTCATCCTTCACCATGATGCGGCCCGTCTTCAGTGCTCCACTCACATAAAGCGGTTGATCGAGATTGAGGGCGGGCACCTTCGTGCGGCTTCGGATATCTTCTTCTTCCCCATCGGGAATGAACGAAATGCAGGAGGTCGGGCAAACGTCCATGCAGGCATCACATTCGATGCATTTATCCATGCTGAAAACGGTCTGCACATCGCAGTTGAGGCAGCGTTGCGCTTCGCGAAAAGCAGTTTCTACATCAAAGCCTAACTCTACTTCTTTTTTGCGGTTGCGCAAGGTCTCCGTCTTGGCGGCCTGAGGTACGATGTATCGTTCATCATTCACCACGTAGCTGTCATAGCTCCATTCATGAATACCCATTTTCATCGCATGTAGGTTGGTGTCCGGTGCAGGCCTGTCTGCCAGCAAATCCTGGCCCTCACAGCTCAGATGGATGGAGATGGCAGCCTGATGGCCATGTGCTACAGCCGTGATGACATTCTTTGGCCCGAAAGCAGCATCTCCGCCGAAAAACACTTTCGGATGGCTGGATGCAAACGTGGTGGGATGAACGATCGGCATATTCCATTTGTCGAAATCCAGGCCCAGGTCGCGCTCTATCCAGGGGAATGCATTCTCCTGACCTACAGCCACCAGCACATCGTCGGCTTCATAAAAGGCATCAGGCTCGCCGGTGGGCACCAGGCTGCGCTTCCCTTTCTCATCATACACGGCACGTACCTTTTCAAACATCATCCCTTTCAATTGCCCATTTTCTACGACAAATGATTTCGGAACATGGTTGTCAATGATGGGTATGTCTTCATGCATGGCATCTTCTTTCTCCCAGGGCGAGGCTTTCATGTCCGCAAAGGGTGAGCGCACAATCACTTTCACATCTTCACCGCCCAGACGGCGTGCGGTACGGCAGCAGTCCATCGCCGTGTTGCCGCCACCCAGCACAATCACGCGCTTGCCAATCTTGTGGAGGTGTTCAAAGGCCACGTTCGCCAGCCAGTTGATGCCGATGTGAATATGGGCTGCTCCTTCTTCCCGGCCCGGCAACTGCAGGTCGCGGCCTTTGGGCGCACCACTACCAACGAACACGGCATCGTAGCCTTCGTTCAACAGCTCTTTCAACGACGGAACGAAGCGATTGAAATAGGTGTGAATGCCCAGCCGCAGGATATAGCCTACTTCCTCCTCCAGCACCTCAGCGGGTAGCCTGAATGAAGGAATCTGAGACCGCATAAAACCTCCGCCGCCTGCCTGCTCATCATACAGGTGAATTTCATAACCAAGCGGTGCCAGGTCGCGGGCAACGGTGAGCGAAGCAGGCCCTGCACCGACGAGTGCAATCCTCTTTCCATTTGGCGGGAAAGGGCCTTGCGGCATATGCGTCAACACCTCGTCTTTGTTATCAGCAGCCACGCGCTTCAGCCTGCAAATAGCCACCGGCTCTTCCTCCACACGCCCTCGCCGGCAGGCCGGTTCGCAGGGCCGGTCGCAGGTGCGGCCCAGGATGCCGGGAAACACATTACTATCCCAGTTTACCATGTAGGCTTCCGTGTACTTCCCCTGTGCGATGAGGCGGATGTATTCGGGAACCGGCGTATGCGAAGGGCAGGCCCACTGGCAGTCTACCACACGATGAAAATATTCGGGGTTCTTGATGTTTGTTGGCTGCATGGTTCGTCGTTTATGCATTAGAAAGATAGGCAGGCTTTATGGAAAACGGCCAACAGACCCAGTAGGTTGCAGGTGTTTCGTTCGCCTCCGAAGCAGTATGGCCGGCACGCTGAAACATTAAATTTGCGAGGCCATGGAATTTGATAAAATCAAGAATAAAGGACAGGCACAGCTCTTCCACAGCGAGCTGCTGGAGACCATGACGAAGACGCATCCTATCGTCATCTATAGCCTTTACCTGCCGGTCATTGCAGGTATGCTTTACTACGGCGTTTCTTACAAAGGACTGAGTGTAGGTCGGGAAGTTTGGCTCTTCATCGCAGGCGCTCTGTTCTGGAGCCTCTTCGAATATTTCGCCCATCGCTACCTTTTTCATTGGGCTGCCAAGAGTGAACGTGCCAAGAAGTTTGTCTATACCATGCATGGTGTACACCATGAATTTCCGCGCGATAAAGAGCGGCTCTTCATGCCACCGGTGCCCAGCTTGCTAATGGCCACGGTTCTTTTTTCACTCTACTATTTTTTGATGGGCTGGAATGCGCTGGCTTTTTTTCCGGGTTTCGTTTTTGGCTACCTGATGTATGGCTCCATGCACTTCGCCATTCATGCTTTTGCTCCGCCGAAATTCTTGAAAGCCCTTTGGCGCAACCATCATCTGCATCATTACAAATGCCCCGATAAAGGTTTTGGTGTCAGTTCTGTGCTTTGGGATCATGTGTTCCATACCGTCCCTAAAAAGGAAGGTTGACATGCACGCGGCTTAGCGCCCCTGCTTCCACACCGCCTCCAGTTCTGAAAGCATCATGGCGGTGGCACCCCACACGATTTCTCCTGCAGCAAGTTTGTAGGCCGGCACTTCCAGCATGGCTCCGTTCAGCGCTGCAATAGGCACTTGGGTAAGGGTCTTGTGGCCTTCATCAAAAAGGTAAGAGAGCGGTACTTCAATAATGCCTGACACCTCATCGGGCGAAGGCAGATACTGCGGGCGCCGGTCCAGCCAGGCTGTGAAAGGGTGCACTACAAAGCCGGACACCGGTATGTAGATCGGAGTGAGAGCGCCCAACACCTCAGGGGCCTGCGCCGACACACCTATTTCTTCTTCCGCTTCGCGCAATGCAGTTCGCTGCAGGCTGCCATCCTCAGGCTCCCACCTGCCGCCGGGAAATGAAATCTGTCCGCTGTGGGCATGGCCGTCTTCCACCCGACGAATCAGAACAATCCGAATCTCTTTTTCTACGGGAAAAAGCAACTGCAGAACGGCGCTCCGGCGGGCATCGGCCGGCATCACTTCCGGTAATTCGCGCAGCTTGCCGGCCATCAACCTTTGTGCTGCCCGGCCCGGCAATGGCCGGCTGAGTCGTTCGCGCAGGCCTTCTATCAAATCAAGCACAGCCGAAGTTAGGCGCCGCATTCTTCTCGAAAGGCCGGCCTGTGGCGCATCCCGTAAATTGCCCGCCTACTGCTCCATTTTTCAATGAAACGCTCCCTGATTCTGCTGGCTGTTTTTATCACCGCAGCTTCTACCTCTTTTGCACAACTGACCGATACGCTTCGCCGCCGCGACCATGATGGATGGGAGTTCATCCAGATTCGGCAGGGCAACACGGTGCTGATGGAAGGCAAGACGCTGCATGGGTTTCGCGAAGGTGTGTGGACGGTGTTTTGGGAAAACCTGCTGCCGCATACGCTCACGTCTTATCAGCATGGGAAGCGCAATGGCAGCTACATCGAAATCCGCCGGACCGGCCAGATAGAATTTCTCAAGAACTACACGAACGACACGCTGGACGGCCCCTCCCGCCGCTATTATCCCGGTGCCAATATTGCCGAAGAAACCTACTACTCGATGGGTGTTCGCAGCGGCACCTACACGCGCTGGTATTTCAATGGCCCCATCCAGGAGCAGACTAATTACAACCATGATGTGCGCGATGGCAAGAGCTCCTTTTTTAAAGAGAATGGCCAGCCCATGGCCGTGTACACCTACAACCTCGGCAAGCTGGATGGCGACGTTACCATCTACGGAGACAATGGCAAGCCAAGCGAATCCGGCTTCTACAGTGACGACACCAAAACCGGCGACTGGAAAGAATATTACCCCGATGGAAAACTGAAAGCTGAAGGGCGCTACAAGCGAGGGGAAAAGGTGGGTCGCTGGCAACATTGGGATGAAAACGGGAAGCTCATTCACTGACGCAACTGCCGCTCTCAAATCCACTCAAGGTCTTTTTCAAGAAAAAATCATCTTCTCCAATCCACCCATGCCTCAATCCATTTTAGTCATAGACGATGAGCAGGCCATTCGCCGTGCGCTGCGCGAAATCCTCAGCCTCGAAGGCTTTCAGATAGACGAAGCAGCAGACGGCGCTGAGGGTCTCAAAAAAATCAAAGAAGGCAAACACGATTGCATCCTTTGCGATGTGAAAATGCCCAAGATGGATGGGCTGGAAGTGTTGGCCGGCGCGCGCGAAGCCAAGCCGGACACACCGTTCATCGTGATCTCCGGGCACGGCACCATCGAGACGGCCGTAGAAGCCGTGAAGCAGGGCGCCTACGACTATCTCTCCAAACCGCCGGACCTCAATCGCCTGCTCATCACCATCCGCAACGCGATGGACAAGGGCTGCCTCGTCAGCGAAACGAAAACGCTGCGCAGCAAGGTGGCCCGCAAGGCTGAAGCAGAGATGGTGGGCGAGAGCGAAGGCATGCAGCAGATTCGCGAAACCATCCGGAAAGTAGGCCCCACGGATGCCCGTGTGCTCATCACCGGCGAGAATGGCGTGGGTAAGGAATTGGTGGCCCGCAGCCTGCATCAGCACAGCCAGCGCGCCGGCGGGCCGATGGTGGAAGTGAATTGCGCTGCCATCCCCGGCGAGCTGATTGAGAGTGAACTTTTCGGCCATGAAAAAGGCTCCTTCACTTCGGCCATCAAGCAGCGCATCGGCAAGTTTGAAAGTGCCAGTGGCGGAACGCTGTTCCTCGATGAAATCGGTGACATGAGCCTCGATGCACAGGCGAAAGTGCTGCGCGCCCTACAAGAAGGGAAAATCACACGCGTGGGTGGCGACAAAGAAATCAAGGTGGATGTGCGCGTAGTGGCTGCTACCAACAAAGACCTGATGGCAGAGGTGGAAGCCAAACGTTTTCGGCTCGACCTCTATCACCGTCTTTCCGTCATCCTGATTCGAGTACCTTCCCTCAACGACCGGCGCAACGACATTCCCTTGTTGGCTGAGTATTTTCTGAAAGAAATTTCTGCCGAGTACAATCATCCTGAAAAGGCCTTTGATAAGCAGGCTATGGCAGCGCTGCAAACGCACCAATGGACGGGCAATATCCGGGAGCTGCGCAATGCGGTGGAGCGCCTCGTCATCCTGTCGGAAGGGCCTAAGATTTCGAAGGCGGATGTGGAGCGATATGTATTGATGAAGTAGGGAGAAGCATATTGCGCTTGGCCGGTGATGCGAATAATTAACAGCCGGCCCACAGTAGCTACAATCCTGCCCCCGCCACATTTTTTATTTTTAACGCCTGATTCTGCGCTCTGTTTTCCCCTGATTTTTTCAACATGGATCTGATTGTACCCGGCCCGCTGCTCGCCCAGATAAATACCCCTGACGATTTACGCAAGCTCTCTATTGAGCAGTTGCCGCAGGTGGCCGCTGAGCTTCGGCAGTTCATTATTGATGATGTCAGCATCTATGGAGGGCATTTTGGCGCCAGCCTCGGTGTGGTGGAATTGACCGTGGCCCTGCATTGGGCACTCCATACTCCGGATGACCAACTGGTTTGGGATGTGGGCCATCAGGCCTATGGCCACAAGATTTTGACGGGCCGTCGCGAACAGTTTCATACCAATCGGAAATACGGAGGTCTTTCAGGTTTTCCCAAGCGTAGCGAAAGCAAGTATGATGCTTTTGGCGTCGGTCACTCTTCCACCTCTATTTCGGCGGCTCTTGGAATGGCTATCGCCTCGAAACTGAAAGGCGAAACCCAACGTCGGCATGTGGCGGTTATCGGCGATGGAGCCATGACGGCAGGCCTTGCTTTCGAAGCCCTGAATCATGCCGGCGTCAGCGGGGCGAACCTGCTCGTTATCCTCAACGACAACAACATGAGCATTGACCCCAATGTGGGCGCGCTCAAAGAATATCTCACCGACATTACCACCTCCAAGACCTGGAACCGGATGCGTGATGACGTGTGGCACCTGCTGGGTAAGATGCCTTACGCCAAGGCCCAGCGCAAGATGGCCAGCAAAATTGAGGCAACCCTCAAAGGCATGGTCAGCGGCACCGCCAACCTCTTTGAAGCTCTGGGCATGCGCTACTTCGGCCCCATTGATGGCCACCACGTGATCAAGCTGGCAGAGACCATCCGCGACCTCAATCAGATGCCCGGCCCGAAGCTGCTACACATTAAAACCGTGAAAGGGAAAGGCTATGAGATGGCTGAAAAAGACCAGACCCTCTGGCACGCCCCCGGCACTTTTGACAAGATCACCGGCATCATCAACAAAAAGGTGAGCACACGGCCCGAACCTCCCAAATACCAGGACGTTTTTGGCTACAGCATCATCGAGCTGGCAGAGAAAAATCCCAAAATCATGGGTATCACGCCGGCTATGCCCAGCGGCTGCTCCATGAAGTACATGATGGAGCAAATGCCCGACCGCGCACTGGATGTAGGCATTGCCGAACAACATGCCGTGACGCTTTCCGCAGGCCTTGCCACACAGGGCATGAAGGTGTTCTGCAATATCTATTCGTCGTTTATGCAGCGCGCCTACGACATGGTTATCCATGATGTGGCTATTCAGAAACTGCCTGTCATTTTCTGCCTGGACCGCGGCGGCCTTGTGGGCGATGATGGCCCCACGCACCACGGCGCTTACGACCTCGCCTACATGCGTTGCATCCCCAATATGGTGGTCAGTGCACCGATGAATGAGAGCGAGCTCCGCAACCTCATGTACACCGCGCAACTGGACGAAACGAATCTGCCGTTCAGCATTCGCTATCCGCGGGGACAGGGCGTCATGCCGCAATGGAAGACTCCTTTTGAAAAGATTGAAATCGGTACTGGCCGCACCATTCAGGAAGGAGAAGAAGTCGCCATCCTAAGCATTGGCCACCCGGGCAATTTTGTGGTGGAAGCCTGTCGTCGGCTTGCTGAAGAGGGGCTGCGTCCCGCCCATTACGACCTGCGTTTTGTAAAACCTTTGGATGAGGCTTTGCTCCACGAAATAGCCGGCAATTTTTCCAGAATCATCACCGTGGAAGACGGAACGGTGGTCGGTGGATTTGGCTCTGCCATTCTCGAATTCTTGGCGGCCAATCATTACAACTGCGAAGTGAAAATGCTGGGTATCCCCGACCGAATCATAGAGCATGGCAAGCCTGAAGAACTGCATCGCGAATGTGGCTTTGACGCAGCCGGCATCTACGCGGCAGTGAAAGAAATTTGGGGCCTGGCACCTGTGGCCGCACCGGCTGCTACACCGATAGCCAAGCAGCAGGGAAATGTGCTGAATTAGGATGAGGCTTCCTGTGAAACGGGGCTGAACTACCAGTCATCCTCGTCGCCAAAATCGTCATTGGCTTTGCTCTTCTTCGGCTTTTCAGCCTTGGATTTTTGAGCCTTGGAAGACTCTTTGTGCTGCGCTGCTTCGTGCTGTTTTTGCGCTGCGCGCGCTGCTGCTTCCTGCTCTTTTTGCTCCCGCTTTTCAGCTTCGCGCTGTTCCTGTTCGTGGCGCTCTGCATCGCGGGCAGCCTTTCGTGCAGCAGCTTCTGCAGCTCTCTGCTCCTGACGTGCTTTTTCACGCAGGTAATCCCGATGTTCCTCCAGGGCTAATCGGGCGCCTTCATTCAGGTCTTCTTCTGAACTTTTGCGAACGAGGGTATCATTCAGAAAATAGAGATAATACTTAGGCACCTTGAAGGCTGCGGCACCATAGCGGGTGTATTGATAAGTCTTCATCTTCCCCTCCGGAAAATTGAACTCGGCGAGCAAAATTTCATGGCGGTCGGTGATGGCTGCCAGGGCCTGCGCGTGAGTGATCCCGGTTTGCAGCGATGCCGCCTTTTTCCGCTCAGAACGGCTTTGTGCCATCGTGGCATTGAGAACAAAAAAACACAAGAGGAAGAGGAGATATCGAGCCATGCAGGAAAGATAAACGCTTCGCTATGGGCGGGCAAACGGGCAGTTCATCCTCCTTGCGTGCTGGCAAACTTTTCTACCTTAAGAGTCCAATAAAACAAAATACCACTATGGCTGACTACACAGGCGATCACGTGAAAAACATTGTGCTGCTGGGTCACTCCGGCAGCGGTAAAACCACCATGGCCGAGGCGATGCTATTTGAGGCAGGCGTCACCCATCGGCGGGGAACTGTGGAGGAAAAGAACACGGTGGCAGACTATACAGAACTGGAACAGGAGCGCGGCAATTCCATCTTTTCAAAACTGCTCCATGCCCCCTGGCGCGGCTATAAAATCAATGTGCTGGACACCCCGGGCTATGACGATTTTGCCGGCGAAGTAATCAGCGCGCTGCGGGTGGCAGACACCGGCGTCATTCTGCTCAATGCCAGCATGGGCGTGGAAGTAGGCACCGACATCATTTGGGAATACACAGAAAAATTCAAGACGCCCAGCCTTTTTGTAGTCAACAAGCTGGACCACCCCAAAGCCGATTTCGACAAGACGGTGGCCGATGCAAAGGCGCACTTCGGCAATCATGTGGTGCTGGTTCAATACCCTGTTCAGGCCGGCCCCGGATTTCATGCCATCATTGACGTGCTAAACATGGTGATGTATGAATACAAAGAAGGCCAGCCGAAGCCGGACAAAAAGGCCATTCCGGAAGGGGAAAAAGAGCGCGCTGAGGCCTTACACAAAGAATTGATTGAAGCCATTGCAGGCAATGATGAAGGCCTGATGGAAAAATATTTTGACCAGGGCGAACTCAGCGAAGACGAAATGCGCAACGGCCTACGCCTTTCCATGATTCGCCACGAATTATTTCCTGTTTTTTGTGCATCGGCCTTGCAGGCTAGAGGGGTCGCACGGGTGATGGGCTACATTGATAATGTCTGCCCGGCTGCCACAGAGATGCCCCCTCAGCGCAGTATCGAGGGGAAAGAAGTTCCCTGCAATGCTGCCGGGCCTGCCTGCCTGTT
>JAMIQN010000129.1:0-8592 GCA_035914595.1 Chitinophagaceae bacterium
GGAAGACATAGACACGAAAGTAGTTGCCGTCCTTTATCAGCCCCACGCAGCCTGCATGGAATGGGCGCTTTTAATGGCATGTCCGCCCCGCTTCATTGGCCCGTCTGCCCATGTGCTTCGTCAGGCAACGGAACTACGTTTGCTGCAATCCTCAATGAATTTCTTATGCAGGCCATTACCCCCTTTCTGTGGTTCGACAACCAGGCCGAGGAAGCCGCGAATTTCTACACCGGCATCTTCCGCAATTCTTCCATCTGCCATGTTGCGCGCAATACCGCCGACACCCCCGGAGCAGAAGGCAGCGCCCTCGTGGTGAAGTTTACGCTCAATGGTCAGGGCTTTACGGCCCTCAATGGCGGCCCTCAGTTCCGCTTCAATGAGGCCGTCTCTTTCGTAGTCAATTGCGAGAATCAGGACGAGATAGACTACTTCTGGGAGCGGCTCAGCGCCCATGGCGGACAACCGGGCCGCTGCGGCTGGCTGAAAGATCAATACGGTCTTTCCTGGCAGGTGGTGCCCGCTCGTCTGGGGCAGCTTTTGGGCGAATGTGAGCCGGCCCAAGCCGCTGCCGTGATGCGTGCCCTGATGCAAATGGATAAGCTGGACATCGCCACACTCGAGCAGGCCCGTGCCGAAGGCTGAGGCTTGCATTTGGCAGCGCGCTTCCTTTCTTTTGCGGCAGCAGCTTCTTCAAAGGCTGCTGCCTTTTTTCTACCCTCAAACCCCCGCTGTCATGACCCAGGCCGAATACCTCCAATCGCGAGTAGAAGATCAGATTAACTGGTACGACCGTAAGAGTAGCCGCAGTAAACGTGCCTACCTGTTGCTGCGCGTGTGCAGTGTCATCGTGGCCCTGGCCATTCCCGTGCTCTCCGGCCTGCTGACCGAGGCCAACGCCGCTCAGATGAAATTGACGCTCGGTATCGCCGGTGCCTTTGTAGCACTCTGCGAAGCCCTGCTGACGCTCTACAAATTCCACGACAACTGGACGAATTACCGCAATGCTACCGAAGGGCTGAAGCAGCACAAGTTTTTGTTTGAAACCAAGGCAGCCCCTTATGGCGGCACCGATGCCTTTCCTCTTTTTGTGCAGAACGCAGAAAGCATCATGGCTGGCGAAAGGATTCAGTGGTTGAAGCAAAACACAAGTCCCGAAGAGCCGCCGAAGAAACCCGAAGAAGCACAGCAGGAAGAAGCGCAGCCGGCAGGAGAGGCAGACACTCAGGAGGAGCCGGCACCCGCACAGGCAGCAGCCTGAGCACCACCAAGTACATTGCAACCCAGGGCGACAGCATGATGCTGCCGCCTTTCTTTTTTCAAGCCTTTTTCAGGGAAAGGAAGCCTGCCGCCACTTTCAAAAAGTAAAAGTCCCGCGGTGAAAGGCCTTTAAGGCAGCAGTTCTTTCGCAGGGTCCCAAACCAGTTTATTGAAGTCGTGCACCTGGTTTTCTTGCACGGCCACGCCTTCGCCCCGCAGCAGTTGGGCCATTTCATCGCCGGGGCCAAAATGTGCTTTGCCGGTCAGCAGCCCCTTACTGTTGACGACGCGGTGGGCCGGCACCGGCGGCTTCAGGCCGTGACAATGATTCATCGCATAGCCCACCATGCGCGCTCCGCTCTTCATGCCGATGGCGGCAGCCACCAGGCCATAGGTCGTCACGCGGCCACGCGGCACCTGCCGCACGATGTCGTAGATGCTTTCGTAGAGGTCTTCAGGCTTTGTTTTCATAACCATCCTGTCGGGAGGCACGCTGCTCCAGCAGCCGGCTGCGGCGCGGTTCAGGCACTGCCTCATAGGCAAAGGGACAATGCAGGCAGCCGTTGCCGCAGCAATAGCCACGCCGCAGCAGGTAGGCCGCCGTCATCACGAGTCTGCCATCGGGCAGTAAGGTATAGTCCTTACCCGGCTGCAGGGGCTCCCTCTTCGCCATCTTTCTTTTTTCTTTCGGGTACAACAATCGGATGGGCCGGTAGCGAAAAACTCAGGTAGTAAATCAGGCGTCCTTCGTTCCGGTGCATGGATTCGTAGAAAGTCTGTATAGCCAGCGGGCCGGTAGCCAGGCCTTTGCCGTAAATGTCTTCCAGGTGTTCATGCACGGTGCAGCCCTGCTGCTCGGCCACATCAAGGCTAAACCTGTACAGCAATTCGGAGTCTGTCTTCAGATGAATGCGCGCACCCGGCTGCAGCACCGCCTGAAATTCTCGCAGGAAGCGCGGATGTGTGAGGCGGTTACTTTCTTTTTTGAGAAAAGGGTCCGGAAAAATGATCCAGATTTCAGCCACTTCACCCGCCGCGAAATAATCGCGCAGTTTCTGAATCTGAGTGCGCAGAAAAGCAACGTTGTTCAGGCCTTCGGCGAGGGCGTTTTTCGCACCAACATAAATGCGGTTGCCCTTAATGTCCACGCCGATGAAATTCCGGTTGTGATGTTCGCGGGCCAGGCCGAGGCTGTATTCGCCTTTGCCGCAGGCCAGCTCCAGCGTGATGGGATTTGCATTTCCAAAATGCTGCGCCCATTGGCCTGTCATACCCACAGGATTTTCGAGGACGTTCGCAAAATTTTTTATTGCCGCAAACCGTACTAACTTTTTCTGGCCCATATAGAAAGCCGGCAAAGATAGCCGCCCCGCTACCTCCTCATTTTCTTCTTATGCAACTCACTCCACGCCGCATCGGCACCTTGCTCGGCCTCGCCTTTGGCATCCTTGTTTTCAGCAGCTATTCCGAAGGCCCTTTCTTTTATGGCGCCGGCAATCGTACCGGTTCCGCAGGCTCGCCCGTGGGCTGTTCAGAAGCGACGGGCTGCCATTCCTCCGCTGCCATCAGCGCTGTGCTCAACGTTCAATTGCTGGATAGTACGCAAACGGTAGTGACGCAATACCGACCCGGCAGCACTTATCGGGTGTTGCTGAGCGAGTTGGTGCCGGGAACGGACAAACCGCGCTTCGGCTTTCAGGCTTCCATCGTGCAGGCCGCGGACGGCAGCACCACCGCAGGCAATGTGGCCACCGGCGGTAATTCCTACCTCTCCGTTTTCAATGTGCCGCCTCAATTGATTGAGCACAACCAACCACTGATGGGCACCCCCTCTGGTAGTGATATTCTGGACACGGTCTCTTTCCTTTGGACGGCTCCTGCTGCGGGCTTTGGAAGGGTGCGCATTTATGCGGTGCTCAATGCGGTCAACTACAATGGTGATTCTACCGGCGACCGCTGGCGCGCGACTACCGCCGAATTTGATCCGATTCCTACAAGTGTGGCGCAGGTGCAGCCCAAAGCAGCCGGTCGTGTGTTTCCGAATCCGGTACGAAATAGTGTGCAGGTAACGGAGGTAGAGGCCTATTCGTTGCTTGAAGTTTGTGATGTGCTGGGGCGTCCGGTTTTGCAGGGGATGGCTAATGCTTTAGGCCGGGCGCAACTGGATTTTTCAAGCCTGCCGGCTGGCCGGTATTTTCTTGAAAGCAAAACCAACGCAGGCCGGCAGGTATGGCCGCTGATGAAGGAATAGCGAAGTGTTTTGTTTTGGATTTCAGGGAATGACAGTTACATTTCGCGCCAAAAAAATCCTATGTCCTTCGCATCCGTATTCGCTATTCTGATCGCATTAGCGGTCGCTGTCTTCCTTATTTACTGCAACTGGCGCCTGTTTGAAAAAGCCGGCCGCCCGGGCTGGGAGGCAATCATTCCCATCTACAACATTTATGTAATGCTCAAGTTTGTAGGGAAGCCCGGCTGGTGGCTCATTCTGCTAATACTTCCCTTCGTGAACTTCATCTTCATGGTCTGGATGTACAATATGCTCTCCAAGAGTTTTGGCAAGGATGAAGGTTTTACGATAGGCCTGGTCATTCTGGGCATTGTTTTCCTGCCCATTCTTGCATTAGGTGATGCGCGCTACCTCGGCCCTTACGGTGATCCTGCAGCTTTTGCAGCCTATCGCCAGCAGCACGATTTTGATGTGGAGCAGGGCAAGTTCCATTCGTAATTCCCGTTCTGTTGTTTGTTTTCTCAGCCGCTTTTCATCAGGAAGGCGGCTGGTTTTTTTCAAGAAAGAAAGAACAGGAAGGCAGGGACCTCCTTTCAGCGAAGCGAATTCCGACTTGTGCATGAGCCACAGGACCATGAAGCTCCAATCCCTGAGATTGTAGCAGGCTGTTCCTCTAAAAATCCATCCCGATTGCCAGATACCAGATAGGCGTCCGTCGTCCATCTATGTTCCAGGCTGCATCCACGCGGGCAAAGTAGCCCAGCAGGGTGGTGCGCAGGCCGGCTCCGTAGCCCATCGCCAAGCCGCCACTCTGGAAGTTGGTCAGTTGTAACGAAACGGGGGTCTGCGAGGAGTTGACGTTGTACGTGCGCGAAGTATTCTCCGAATTAGGAAGCCAGCCATTCCAGGCCGAGCCTGCATCGGTGAAGCCTACTAATTGCAGGTTGCGCAGTAGTGGGCTGTTGATGGGCCGATTCATGAATGTGGTCAGCACAGGAATGCGCAACTCCATATTGATCATGGCGTAGGTATTGCCATTGCGAGCATTTTGCTCATAGCCACGCAGCGGAGAGCCGAGTGCCTGGAAGGCATAATTCTGATCGGTAACCGGTGGCGTATCGCCGCTGCGGGGAGAAAGCCAGCCATCCACACCGCCGAGGAAATAGAGCACATGCTGGCTACCGTCGGAGTGAGCGCCCGACATGCGAAGGGCAAAAATGCTGTGACGGTAGATGCGCTTGTAATACCGGAAGTCGGCACCCAGATTGAAGAAATTGCCGGAGGATTGATTCGGCCCTTTGCCGCCTCCAGCAAAAGCTTCTCCATAAACCTTCCAGCGGAAGCCTTCGCGGATATTGGGGGCCAGTACGATGCTATTATCGAAATCGTATTCGAGGCGGCCCATCACCCAGTTGGATTTGCTGCGCGGCGAAAAGCTGAGGCTGAAAGTGTCCTCGGCTTTAAAATCCAGCACATCCTGGCGCAGGCCCAGCGTGAATTCCACCCGGCGGCGGCGGTCCAGCGGATAGGCGGCATTGCCCTGCAGCAGGTAGCTGCTGACCTTGCCCAACTGGTCATTGACGAAAATGGTATGACCGGCAGAGTCGGCATAAGACACCTGATACGTGTAGAAGTTGGCCGTGCGCATGAACAGCGCCCCCCAGTCAATGCGGCGGGTGAAATTCTGATACTGCAGGAAGTAGGTCATGCCCGAGAAATTCACCGGCAGCCGCAACCCGCCTGTGAACTTGTGGTTCTCCATCACATCCGAAAGCGAGACCGAAATGAGGCCGCCGATTTCGGGGTTGGAGTAAGTGTTTCCATGCAGTCCGGCACTTTGGTATCGGGTAAAGAGCACGGTATTGTCTAAGCGCACCTGCAGGAAGTCGGGCTTGAACGAAAGCCGGTAAGGCCTGGAGCGCATGTTCAGATAGCTGCTGTCTTTGATCAGTGGATTCAGCAAAAGACTGGTGTCTGTATCCGGCCCTTTACCATTGCGCAGGTCAGAAGGGAGGGTAGCGTTGAGGTTCCTGCTGCTGGTGTCGTCGTCATCAAACTCGGTGCGGAAAGTGTTGCCACGCTTCATGGCGTTGGTGCCGCTCTGCTGCGTGCTGCCTGCATTGGATGCGCTTGAGGGGCGGGGCGCCATGCGCTCCAGCAGTGCGTTGCGGCGGAGTTCGGTGGGTTGAAGCTCTTTTGCCGTCACATTCTTGCCCGGAATCAGCAGTGGCCCGAAATAGACCTTGTAAGAATCGGCGACTTGCAGCACATCGGCGGAAAGGTTGGCCGCCGCATTGTATTGATGGCTGAGAATAGACCTTGAATAGTTGGTCACCGGTAGCGGCACCGCCGAGTCGCGATTGTCTGCCGTGCGCAGAAAAGTGACCACATACTTGTTGGTGATGCCGTTGGTGTCCAGCAGGAAGGCGAAGTTGTCCTGCCCATACTGAATCGGCTGACTGAGGTGGCCGGCCTTATTGTAAGAGCATTGCAGCAGTACGGGGCTTTGAGTTTTAGTGTCGTAGAAAAAGACATTCATCGGGCCGGTCGGCAATTCATTTACAGCCGAGGGCACCTGCATATTCGGGGCCGGGCGGTTGGAAAGGAACAGGATGCCGCGCCTATAGCCCCCCGAAATAAACTGAGGCTCGATGTCGTCCCACACATCGTTGGTAATGCTCGTCAGGCGCGAGCGCTGGATGGTAAAGGCGTAGAGGTCTGTCTGGCTTTTGCGGATGGCGGAAAAGATGATCTGGTCATTGTCCTCATCGAAGGTCATACCCAGCACGCGGTCGAAGCGGTTGGAAGGAATGACGTAGTTCTCAATGCGCGCCTTCAGCGAGTTGTAAATGCGCAGGCGGGTCTGAGTTTTTTCACGATAAAGGATAGCCAGCTTATAGCCGTTGGTGCTCCAGGAAAGGAGGGGATAGTTCGGGTCGGGCTTCTTTTCATTCCAGTCCGGGTCGCCCGTGCTCATGATCATGGAGCGCACCTGCTCGTGTGTGGTGTGCTGGATGTAGATGAAGTACTGCCCTTTATTAAACACACAATAAGCGACATCCTTGCCTTTGGGCGATACGCGCACCTGCGTGATGACGCCCTGCTTTGGCATGGGAATAGAGATCAGAGAGGTGGAGTCCGGCGGTGTTTCCTGGTGGATGGTGTCTTGAGCAAAGACGTTTTTGTACCAGGCCACGCAGGAGTCGTAAGCCTTCACCACTTTCATCCCCAGCGTGAGTTTCAACCCTTGATTGAGGCTGCTCCTGAGTTGCATGGTGTAGAGCAGGTTGCGCGGCGTTTCGGCGCCATAGCGGTCGCTGACCCATTTCCAGAAAGCCTTGCCGGCCAGCTCGGGTTTACGCTCCGAAATTTCATAAAACCCTTCCTTGGGATGGGCTGATAATTCATTCTTCCATTCACTCTCGGCCTCCGGGTCCCAGCCATCCACGAGGTAGGCCAGATAGCCTTCTGACACCCAGGGCGGCAGGTTCAGTAAAAGTGAATTACGAACTACTTCCCGGAAGTTTTCGCCGAACAAGGCGCGCTGCAACACAACCTGGCTCATGCCCGCCCGAATCTGACGACGTAAGTCGCGGTGCACCCCATCGAAATACACCACCAGCTTATCACCGACAATGTCCACCGTGCCGGTAGGGGTGCCGTCTATCTGGTTGTCGAACTTGAGGCCAATATTGCTTTGGCGGTATTCATCGTAGGAGTTGTAGAGGACGATCTTGAAGCGGCGGGGAAAGGTGCCACTCATGCGCTGTTCCACTACCGAGATGTCGCGCTCGGCCTGTTCGGCCACATAGCGGGCGAGGGTGGCTCCATCGCGGTCATAATGATAGACGCGGAAATGCTTCGTGTCAAAATATTTCCACTGAAACCGGCGGTACTGCACACGGTTTTGGCCAAAGACTTCGACATTGGCCTGGGCGTTTGCTACCTGCGTTGCGGCCAGAAAAAACAATCCCACAAGAGCACCTGCTAGTGCTTTGAAATGCCGGCTGGTTGGTGAAATCATGTTGTGTTTTCGTTGGCGAAGACGCTTGGGAGCGCGGCCCGGGTTTGATTGCTAAAGCGGTATGACTCAGTAAAGGGAACTCCGACCTTTGCCTCATGCTTCAGCTTCATCGCGCGACGTTTAACCCTTTCAGCGAAAATACCTACATCATCTATAACGAATTGGGGGAATGCTGGATTGTGGACCCCGGTATGTACGACGAAGAAGAACGTCATTTTCTGGACGATTTCATCGCGCGTCAGGGCCTTCGCCCGCAGGGCATTCTCAACACGCACGCCCACATAGACCATATCCTTGGTGTGCAGCATCTCATGGACCGCTACCAGATTCCGTTTGCCCTGCATCCCCTCGAAGCGCCGGTGCTGGCGGGTGCCCGTGGTTCCGCCATGATGTTTGGCATGAGGCTCGATGCGGTTCCGCAGCCTACGCAGGTGATTCGGGAGGGACAGGCAATACATCTCGGGGCAGATAAGTTGGAGGTACGACTTGTGCCCGGCCATTCGCCCGGCTCCGTGGCTTTCTACTATGCGGAAGGTGGCTGGCTGCTGGGGGGTGATGTGCTTTTTGAAGGCTCCATCGGGCGCACCGATTTGCCGGGAGGCAATCATGAGCAACTGCTGCAAAGCATCCGCACGCAGGTGTTCAGCCTTCCTGCGGCCACCATCGTGTATCCGGGTCACGGGCCTGAGACTACGGTTGCGGAGGAAATGCGCAGCAACCCATTCCTGAGAGAATAGTTGTGGGCTTCGTTTTTTTTTTTTTTAATTGCCTCATTCGTGGCAATCGGTTGAAGATTAGGAGCCTCAGGGGTAGTGGGCCGGTGCATGAAAAACCAAGCTGAACGATATGAATATGCGTCCCATCCTCATTTTTTCATTTTGCCTATTCCTTCCCGGCATTTGTCAGGCCCAGAAGCAAGGGAATAATTGGTTTTTCGGCTATAGGCTGGGGCTTGATTTCAACACATATCCTCCCACAAGTATTACCGGCAATACCGGCACCAGTGGCTCCGTCCAGGCCGGTACCGCCGTCATTTCCGATACCTCAGGCCGCCTGCTGTTTTACACCGATGGCCAAAACA
>JAMIQN010000130.1:0-3830 GCA_035914595.1 Chitinophagaceae bacterium
GGCGCCTGTGCCAGCAGGGAAGGTGTGTGAAGAAGGCTTCCTGCGGCCAGTAATGAGAGAAAAATCAGTCGGAGAAACTTCATGATTGCGTTGAGAAATCGCCCAGCGAAAGTGTCCGTGGGGTCTCACTGTAATTTACGTTCCGACCCAGCAGCGAGCCGGTAATTACGGTGTTTTTTACAACGCTGTTGGCGCCAATAATGGTATGGGAGACGCGGGCATTTTCTACCAGGCTGCCTGATTCCAGCGCCACGTTCGGCCCTACCACTGCATTGCGCAGCACCACATGTTCGCCTACATAGCAGGGAGGACTGATCACTGAATTTTCAAGCACTGCCGTGTCAGACTGCATCTTTTCACCTGCAGCTTGTTTGAGCGCCATGATGCGTCCGGTGGTGAAGACGGTCGCGCTGAAGTTGCCGCAGTCCAGCCATTCCTCCACCTGGTCGGTGTAGAATTTTACGCCCTCTTTTAGCATGTGGTCCATAGCGTCAGTGAGCTGGTATTCGCCTTTATCCTTGATTTCATTGTCCAAAAGGCGTTGCAATTCTGCCCTCAGTTGCACCCCGTCTTTGAAGTAGTACATGCCAATGATGGCGAGGTCTGACACAAATTGAGCAGGCTTTTCTACAAAGGCTTCGATGCTGCCGTCATCGCGCAATTTCACGACGCCAAAGGCGGAAGGGTCTTCTACTTTTTGTGTCCAGAGGATCGCATCTTTTGAAGGGTCAATCTTGAATTGAGCCTTGAACAAAGTATCCGCAAATGCAATGAACACGGGGCCTTGCAAGCTATCGCCGGCAGCAAGAATGGCGTGTGCCGTACCCAATGGTTTCTCCTGGTAGGCAATCTTGCCACGCGCACCAAGAGCCGCTGCCACCTGCAGCAACAGCGCTTCTACTTCCTTTCCAAAAACAGGGTTGATGACGAAAACGATTTCTTCAACCGGCTCGGTAGCTCCTGCGATGATATCCTCTACGATACGCTGCACCATTGGCTTTCCGGCAACGGGCACCAGCGGCTTGGGGGTGGTGAGGGTGTGGGGGCGCATACGTTTGCCGAGACCGGCCATGGGAATAATGATATTCATCGAATCCTTGTTGTTTTTTGGTTGAAGTCTGTTGGTTTGAAAATGAATTTTTGATGCGGCTAAAAGCCGGTATGCCCAAATCCGCCCTCAGCACGCAGGGTTGTATCAAGGGATTCTGCGGGCTGCCAGCTAACGCGCTCAAAGCGGGCTACTACAAGCTGTGCGAGGCGTTCCCCATCTTCTATGCGCACGGGCTCCGTCGACAGGTTGATGATGGGCAGGCGGATTTCGCCACGGTAGTCCGGGTCAATGGTGCCGGGTGTGTTCACCAGGCTGAGGCCGCGCTTGAGGGCCGTGCCGCTACGTGGCCGGATTTGCGCTTCAAAACCATCGGGCAATGCGATATAAAGGCCGGTAGGAATGAGCCTGCGCTCCAGTGGTTGCAGTGTTATGGCTTCATCAAGCCAGCAACAGAGGTCCACGCCGGCGGCTCCATCTGTTTGGTAAGCCGGTAGCGGGTGTGGGCCTTTATTGATGATTGGAATCTGAACTTCCATTCGATTTTTTTCAGGAAATGGCCGCAAAGGTAAGCGGCAGCATCAGGTAGCCTGATTCAAGGCCATACTGCCACAGCTTCCCCACGGATCGTTTCAAAAAAACCGATACAATCTGACTGAAAAATCAGAACAGGTACATCATCCGTACCGTCCAGAGGTTGTTGTATTGCTCGGTGCGCCCCGAAAATTCGGGTGGCAGGTTCACGCCAATGTCTCCTTTCCGTATGGGGACGATTGAATACTGAAAGCGAACATTCAGAAACAAGCCCTGCCACAGATGGAGGCTCCCGCCGAGGATGAAATTGTAATCCATCTTGCGGAAAGGGTAGTTGTCAAAGTTGACCACCACGGTGTTGTTGGCCAGGGTTCCGTCCTCTTTCACACTCACCAGCCTTGAGATGGAAATGCCACCGCCAAAATGAGAGCGCCTCCGGTCGAAATAGCAAAGCTGGATCGGCACTTCGGCATAGTTCAATGTAGCATGGTAGCTGGTGATTACGTCGCCATTGGCAGTGGCCTGTTCGCGGTGAGCGCGGGAGCCTTTTTGTGAATAGAGAATCTCCAGACTTACCGCCAGATGCTCATCCAGACGGGTGTACATGATGCCACCGGCATTGATGCCCACCTTATGATAGCCTGCGTAATTATCACCATCAACCTGACTGAAATTGGCACCTGCGACCAGCCCTCCAAAGAATGTATGCGGGTCCTCTTCGTAATAGTCGGACGGGTTTTGGGCGTGGGCTGTAGGGAGAAAGTAAAGGAGGCAGGCAAGCAGCGCCAGAGCCTTATTTTTAAGCATTTTTGCGTCCGAAAATGAGTTTCAAATATACACCGGCCACCCTGCGCAAACTGGAACAGCTCTTTGAAGAAGCCCATTACATCGTTCGTTATGAAAAGGGCACATTCAATTCCGGCTATTGCATTTTGGAAGAAAGGCGGGTGGTGGTCATCAATCGTTTTTTAGCCATCGAAGGACGCATCAATGCCCTGCTGGAAATCCTGCCTTCTATTCAGGTCAATCCTGCAGAACTGAGTGGCGAAATGCTGAAATGGTATCAGCAGCTCGGCGCCTCTTCTTCGTCCATCGGCGAAGGCATACAAACGGGTCTCGACCTCTGATTAGTACCCCGCAGGGAAAAGATTTTTCCGGCTCTTATTCCTTCAGCAATTTGACACGGGCTACACCCGGAATTAAGTAAAATCTGCCGCTTGCCAAGTCCACACATCGCGAGCGCGTGCGCAATTGTTGCTGCTTCTGAAACTTCCTGCCTTCATATTCAAAAATGGCTCCCGGAGGCAGTTCATCCACATGCTTCAGGCCTGCCGCATTCGCGTCAAAACTGACCAGTGCCTTGAAAAGTGCCGGGTCCGTGCAGGTGCTGGCTGCAGGGTTTCTCAGGTAAGCCGCGATGGCGACTTCTACTTTTTCGGGGAAAAATTGCTTGCCTAAAAAGGGTAACAGTGCCTTTCTGAATTCGGCCTTCCATTCCTTCCCGTGCGGCGCTACCCGATGGCCAAATTGTACGTGGGTTGTGAGGTGTGCCAGCTCATGTAGCAGGGTCACCAGAAAGCTGTAAGGATTCAGGGTAGCATTGACCGAAATGCGATGGAAGGGATGTTGTCGGTCGGGAGGACGATAGTCGCCATACAGCGTATTGCGATGGCGCGTCAGTGTCAGGTGAATGGAATATTGCTCGAAGTAAGGTGCTACGCCTTCGTAGGCGCCAGGTGGCAGAAAGCGCGAGAGACTATTGAGCGGACGTTCTTGCTTGGCCATTATTTAACCTGACGGGCCTGGCGGCTCACGGCCAGCGTTTCCACCACAGTGTAGATGGCATAAATACCAAACATCATGAAAAGCGTGGCCTTGTGTACGTCCGGGCGTTTGATAAGCGCATATGCGAGTATGCCGGCCAGACAAACAAAAAGACGCAGCATCGTAGCGCTAAACACGCCGCGCACAAAGGCCTGCGGACGGTCGCCCACCTTCTGCCGCACCATCGCCCAGGCACCCAGCGACAAGAGCAGCATGATGCCATCCGCCACAAAAAGGGCCGTATGATCGAAGCCTCGCTCAGTGGGTAGCAGCAGGATGAGGCCGCCAATCGCAACGAAAAGAATCAGAAAGAGAATCGGGAGTCGGGCGTTCATGTTTACGGCTTCTTGTTGAGGCTGCGGAAAAGCTGTAGCAGTGCGATGACGAGGGCCAGCACCGGCAGCAAGATGATGAAGAGGGCGCG
>JAMIQN010000131.1:0-2475 GCA_035914595.1 Chitinophagaceae bacterium
TCCACTTTTCTTTTAGATGATTTCCTTTTCCGACTTCGCATTGCGCGAAGAAATCGGTCGTGCTTTGTCAGATCTGGGTTTTGAACAACCCACCCCCATCCAGGCGAAAGCCCTGCCCCTCCTCCTCAATGAACCGGCTGATATTATCGGCCTTGCGCAAACCGGCACCGGCAAGACGGCTGCCTTTGGCCTTCCACTGCTCAATCAGATAGACGTCCATAACCCCAATGTACAGGCGTTGGTACTGTCCCCCACCCGCGAACTCTGCATGCAGATTGAAACGGAGCTGAATAAGTACGGGCGATATCTCTCAGGCTTTCGCGCCGTAGCAGTGTATGGCGGCGTACCCATCGGCGGCCAAATCCGCGAGCTGAAACGCAAACCGCAAATTGTAGTGGCTACCCCCGGCCGCCTCATTGACCTGATCGAACGAGGCGCCGTGCATCTGGACGAAGCCCGCACCGTGGTGCTGGACGAAGCGGACGAAATGCTCAACATGGGCTTCCGCGAAGACATTGATTTTATCCTGAACCACACCACCAGCCGTGAGCTGACCTGGCTGTTTTCAGCAACGATGAGCCAGGAAGTGCGGGGCATTGCCAAACGCTTCATGAAAGGCTGGAAAGAAATTTCCGTAGCACCTCCGAACACAACGAATGAAAACATTGACCATCAGTATTTCGTCACGCATCACCACAATCGTTTCGAAACCCTGCAACGCCTGCTGGATTATACACCCGGCATCTATGGCATCATCTTCACCCGCACCCGCCTCGATGCACAGGAAGTATCCGAAAAGCTGATGCGCCAAGGCTACCATGTGAGCCCCTTGCATGGCGACATGGACCAGAAGATGCGCAGCAAAGTGATGGACCGCTTTAAGAGCAAGGCAATACATGTAGTCGTTGCCACCGATGTGGCAGCCCGTGGAATTGATGTTGCAGACATCAGCCACGTCATCAATTACGAGTTGCCGGACGACCCGGAAGTCTATACTCACCGCAGTGGCCGCACGGCGCGGGCCGGAAAGAGCGGCATTTGCATGAGCATCGTTACGCCCAGGGAAATCTCCGCAGTGCGCACGATTGAGCGCCTGGTGAAGCAAAAATTTCATCGCTGCGACATCCCCGACGGTGCCGAAGTGGTGCGGAAACGCCTCTTTCACCAGCTCGATGCCATCGCCTCAGCGAAGCCTACTATCGATTTTGCAAAGAGCTATCAGAAGGAAATTCAGGAACGCTTTGCAGATATGGAACGGGAAGAGCTGATTCGCCGACTGATGTGGTTGAATCTCCGCGATACTATTCAGGCTTATGAGGATGCCGACGATCTCAATGCGGGTTACCCCACAGAAGCTGAAGGGAGAAAATCCCAGGCCCCTGGAAAAACAACACGCCTTTTCATCAACCTCGGGACAAAAGACGGCCTGAATCCGGGCGGCCTCGTTCGCTTCCTCACCGAATCCACAGACATTGAATCACGACTGATTAGCCGTGTCACAGTTCGGGAACTTGCATCCTTCTTTAATGTGCCTCCCAATGCTGCCGGATATATTCTTGAGGTTCTTCCGCAGAAGAAGTTCAAGGGTAGAAAAGTGCGTGTGGATGAAGCTGACACTGGCGCCGGACCGGGCGGTAACTTCCCTAAAAATCATAAGGAAGGGTCAAAAAGCTATGCCCGCAAGAAGGGGTCGTACAGTTCTTAACAGTAATTTCTAATGCGAGCTTAGGAAAACAGGATTCGGCGATTACCTTTGCGCGCATCCAAAAAAGGACTAATCATGAAGAAAATTCTGACGATCGCCCTCTTTGTAGGATTTGGCTTTGCTGCAGGAGCACAAGACAATGGATTTGTGGCCGCAGTGAAGAAAGGAATTGCATCGTTTTATCACCCCAAGTTTGAAGGCCGTAAGACTGCAACTGGAGAGATATTCCGCAATTCAAAATTTACGGCTGCCTCCAACAAGATTGCCCTGAACACCTATATCAAGGTGACAAACCTCCAAAACGGCCGCGTCGTGTATGTGAAAGTGAATGACCGCATGGCTGCCAACAACAGCCGCCTGCTGGATCTCACTCAGGCTGCCGCTACCGTTCTCGACTATCGCGATGAAGGATTAGCCAAAGTCAAATTAGAGGTGGTGCCGGAGGAAGTAGGTCGGGCACATATTTTCGCCCAGCGTGAAGAGCAAGATGCACGCAACAATCGCCTTTGATCGAAAATCCATTCAAGAAATCATAAAAGGTCCGGGCCATTCAGGCTCGGATTTTTTTTAGACGATGTGGTCAAAAATAGTTGGTAAAAAAGGCTGAAAGGCTTGCTGGACGTGGGTTTGGGGATGTGGATATGAAAGCCGTTTGAATTTTGGCGATTTATGAGCCATAAAAAAACTGTTGGGGTTGCGGTAGTTCTGATGTGATCAAGTGGGGCAGCCAAGGTGGTAAGCAGCGCTTTCGTTGCAAGAGCTGCGGCCTG
>JAMIQN010000132.1:0-2607 GCA_035914595.1 Chitinophagaceae bacterium
GGGGAAGGCTTTTAGCAGCCCAAGCCCAATCAGCGTACCGAGCGCACCGCCAATCGTCAGCAAAGGAGCCAGCGTACCGCCGGAAGTGCCACTACCCAGTGAAATCACCCAGGAGATATACTTCATCAGACAGAGCGAGAAGACCATCATCAGGGGCACATGACCACGGAGCAATGCTTCAATATTCTCGTAGCCTACACCCATCGTGTGGGGAGCGAAATAGCCAACCACACCCACGGCGACAGCACCTATTGCAGGCCACCACATCCAGTG
Organism: Chitinophagaceae bacterium; assembly: GCA_035914595.1. Taxonomy (GTDB): domain Bacteria; phylum Bacteroidota; class Bacteroidia; order Chitinophagales; family Chitinophagaceae; genus UBA1952. The sequence goes on from JAMIQN010000132.1 coordinate 274, forward strand.
GACGGGCAGCTTATCAAACAGTTCTTCAATCGCGTAAACCGATTTTGACACCATTGCCGCAATCACGCCCACCACGACACCCATGCCTACATACACAGCAAGGGCGCCGGCAGAAGCCACCGGAATCGGGCCCATGGCAAACACAGGCTCACGGCCAAAAAGCAGAATGTGCATGGCCCCTCCTGTGATGCATCCGAGTGCAACAGGAATAAGGGAGCGGGCCGAAAATTCAAACAACAGTAATTCAACGGCCAGCAGCACAGCCGCAAGCGGACAACCGAAGATGGCCGCCATACCTGCACAGGCCCCCGCGCTCAGAATAATCTTCCGTTCACTGGGGGAGATGTGCATGATCTGACCCGTGAAAGAGCCAAAAGCACCGCCCGTTGCGATGATGGGGCCTTCCGCACCAAAGGGGCCGCCCGTGCCGATAGACAGGGCCGCCGAGATGGGTTTCAGAATGGTGATGAGGGGTGGAATCCGGCTTTCGTCAAGAATGATTTTCTCCATTGCCTCGGGGATGCCGTGGCCGCGAATGGCCTCGGAGCCAAAGCGGGCCATGACCCCTACGATGAGCCCACCGATGACCGGTATGGCAATCACAAACAGCCCTAAGTGGTTTTGCGCAGGGCCGCTGGGTTCAATGGAAAATTTTCCGTAGAACGAAACGTTGGTAATGAAGTAGATCAGGTACACCAGCACCTTGGCTACTACGCCAATGATGATGGCATTAAAAACCGCCTGAAGTCCGAGAAGAAATACCCGGCGATCCACTTTTCCGGAAATCCGGATCCGGCGCCGGCCTTTGATTGGAGTGAGAGAAGGAGATAAAGGAATGCTTTCGTCGCGTTGATCCATAAATTGCTTTCAGGCCGCAAAATTATTGCACAGGTCATGTTTCGAGCAAAAACATTCATCAAAAACGTCCAATTAACCTGAGATTTGCCATGTTTTCAAATCATGCATCCCAGCCATTGCGACACGGCCGGCTGCTTTCTTTGCCAGCACTGCCTGCCTGAATGGAGGCCCGCCATTGAGGCCCGTAAAACGACCTTTTCTTTTAAGAAATCGGAAGTCCTTTTTGCAGAAGGCGAACCGGTAAAGGGCGTTTTCTTCATGCTTTCCGGAGCCATCAAGGTGCATCGAAAGTGGGGGGGGCAAAAGGAGCTGATCATTCGCTTCGCCGGCGCCGGCGATATCGTTGGCCACCGTGGCCTTGGCAAACCAGCTCAATATCCCGTCACAGCCACCGCGCTCGAAACGGGTTCCGCCTGTTTTGTACCTACCGACTTTCTGGAAGCCAGCATTAAAGTGAATCATAAGCTGGCGGAAGAACTGATTGGCTTTTATGCCACAGAATTGCATCGGGCTGAGCAGCGCATGAGTGAGCTGGCGCGCATGGATGTGAAGAGTAGGATTGCGCGGGCGCTCCTGGCATTGGAGGAGAGCTTTGGCAAGGATGAAATGGGCTTTATCAGCGTCCCTATTTCCCGTCAGGACATTGCATCATACGCAGGTACGATCTACGAAACTGTGTTCAAAGTGTTTAGCGAATGGGTGGCTGCGGGCCTGATTGAAACCGAGGGGAAACACGTCCGCGTGCAAAACATGGCACAACTGCTGGAGCGTGTGGCGGGCGGCAACAAGATGCCTGCGGAATGATTTTTTTGACACAAGGCTGCCAATCCAAGCGGGTCGGAAATACAAAGGGATGATTCGTATCAGTATCCCTTCAGTGCCGCCTCCTAATTTTGCGGCCCGAATTCAAACACTCAAACCATTTTAATCACCAAATCCATCCATCCAATGAAGAGAGTAAGCGTATTCGCCATCTCAGCCCTCATGCTTTTCACCGTTGCATCCTGCGGTGGCAACAGCAACACAGAATCTACCACTCCCCCTGCTGACACTGCGGCTACTACCGAAAGCACAGCTCCCACACAACCACCGGCAGTGGCTCCCGGCACCCTCGAGCTTTCTGCAGGTGACGACATGAAGTACGACCTCACAGAGCTTCATGCAAAGGCAGGCACCGAGGTGACCCTCATCCTGCACCATACCGGCACCATGAAGAAGGAAGTGATGGGCCACAACTTCGTTTTGCTGAAGAAAGGCTCTGACGTGAATGCTTTCGGTAAGGCTGCTGCTACTTCTACTACTCCTGACCATATCCCTGATGCACTGAAGGGTGAAGTGATTGCTCATACCGACGTAATCGGCGGCGGCGAAACCACTCAAATCACTTTCAAGGCTCCAACAGAAACCGGCGAATATCCTTTCCTCTGCTCTTTCCCGGGCCACTATCTGGCTATGCAGGGCAAGTTTATTGTTGAG
>JAMIQN010000133.1:0-7695 GCA_035914595.1 Chitinophagaceae bacterium
GACTGGGCGCCGGTGCCGGCAAAAAATACCAATATCAAATACCCCTTCGCCGGCCGCACATCACACCAGGTAACCCTTCAAATCTTCAATCCGAAAACGGACCAGACAACACCCATTCTCACCGAAGGCCCCAAAGACCAATACCTCACCTGCATCACCTGGAGCCCAGATGAACGTTACATCTACATCGCTATCCTCAACAGGGCGCAAAATCATCTTTGGCTAAACCAGTATGATGTTCGCACGGGAAGAAAAGTGAAGACGCTGTTGCAGGAAAAGAGTGACAAGTATGTGGAGCCACAGCACCCATTGTCGTTTTTGCCGGGCAGCAATTCCAAATTCATTTGGTGGAGCCAGCGAGATGGTTTCATGCACCTCTGGCTTTGCGATATCGAGCAGAATGAAATGCGCTGCCTCACGCCGGGTGACTATGTCGTAAATGAATTATTGGGCTTCAATGCGGCGAGAAAAGAAGTCCTTTTCACCTCGGCGAAAGAATCGCCTCTGGAGAAGCATGGCTACGCCGTGAACTGGGAAAATGGCAAGCTGCGCAGGCTGGACACAGCACCCGGAACACACAATTTCCTCGCTTCGGAAGATGGCAGCTATGTGCTCGATCGATACAGTGCACGCGGCATTCCGGGCGAAAGCATGGTTCGTGCTACGGCAGGCGGCTATTCCAAGACCCTGGCTGTTTCGTCCAACCCTCTTGCTGATTTTGAGCGCCCGCGCATCATTGACACAAGTCTTCTTGCTGCGGATGGCGTTACTAAACTTTATGGCAAGCTGATTCTTCCGGTTCATTTCGACCCGTCGAAGAAGTATCCGGTGATTGTTTACCTCTACAATGGCCCTCATGTGCAGCTTATCCGCAACAGCTTCCCTGCCAGCGGGAACCTCTGGTACGAGTATCTGGCCCAGCATGGCTATATCGTCTGGACGATGGACGGACGCGGCTCTTCCAACCGTGGCCTCAAGTTCGAGCAGGTGATTTTTCACCATCTCGGCAAGGCTGAAATGGACGACCAACTGCGAGGTGTGGCAATGCTGAAGTCTATGCCTTTTGTGGACAGTACCCGCATGGGCGTGCATGGTTGGAGCTATGGCGGCTTCATGACCACAAGCCTCATGCTGCGTCATCCCGGCGTGTTTAAAGTGGCCGTGGCCGGCGGCCCGGTGATGGACTGGAGTATGTATGAAGTGATGTATGGTGAGCGCTACATGGGTACGCCTCAGGACAATGCCGAAGGCTATGCAGAGAACCTTCTTATTGACAAGGTGAAGAACCTGAAAGGCAAACTGCTCGTCATTCATGGCACGCAGGATGCAACCGTGGTATGGCAGCATAGCATTCGCTTCGTGAAGGCCTGTGTGGATGCCGGTGTGCAGATGGACTACTTCATCTATCCCGGCTACGAGCACAATGTGCGTGGCAAGGACCGCGTCCATCTGATGCAGAAAATCACGGACTATTTCGACCAGAACCTTTAAGACTGTCAGCCTAATTCTTGTTGGCTAAGGCGCGCTGCAGCAGCTTGGCCCAGTCCACATATCCGGGCAATTTGCTCAGCGGCTCCATCCCCTTTTCTTCCGGCTCGCCGGGCAGGCTGCCGATTTCGATGTATTGAAGATCGAGGGCGAAACTCCGCTCACCGAGGATGTTTTCAAGGATGTTGTACACCGCAGGGCGAAACCATTCCAGCTCTTTCAGGCGCTCGAAATAGGGCATGCAAACCCGTATGCCTACTGCATCAGGATGTGCCGAATCGTGGACGGGTTGAAACCAGATATCGTCCACTTTGAGCACGATATCCTCGAATGCAAATTGAAACTCGGCACCGCGCGGAGGAACAAGCGCGATGAATTTCCAGTCGCTCATCTTGGGCGCCACAGCCACCAGCCGCATGGCTTCATTGAAATAATCTGCATCGCCCTCAGCCGTGATGATCAACTCCTGCTTTTCGTTGGGCTTACCGCCGATTTCCAGCCCCAGGTGTGGGCAGTATTCCTGAAGCCGACCCAGCAGTTGGTTCAGCAGAGCCTGCTTGTCTTCAGGTGGCAGGTTGTTCATGAAGAGGTAGGACTGATGGTGCACCTGAAACCATTTCCAAAATGCCATGGCCTTTCCGTTCATAACCTGGTCCGGAAGGCTTTTTACCGAATGCTTTTTTCAGGAACCTTCCTTCGCGGGAAGTATCGAAAACTCTGTGCCTGATTTTGCGTTTCGCGAAAAAGAAACGTAAAAAATTGGGCGCGGGCGCTTTACTCCATACTCGCTGCCAGCACGTCTTTCATGCTGAAAATGCCCAGTTTCCCTATCAAAAATTCAGCAGCCAGCACGGCGCCCAATGCAAATCCATCGCGGTTGTGAGCGGTGTGTGTGATGTCAATCGTATCCACTTCTGATGTCCACGTGACAGTGTGCGTGCCGGGAATGCCTTCTTCCCGCTGTGCCGAAATGGCAAGCTGATCAGCTCTTGCATTTTCCCGAAGGGCCCATCCGTGAATGCGCTTGTCTTCTTTCAATATCTGCGTGGCCAGACTGATGGCCGTGCCGCTCGGCTTGTCTTTCTTTTGAAGGTGATGCACCTCTTCCATCGAGGCTTGATACCCGGGCTGCCGGCTCATGAGTTGCGCCAGCCTCCGGTTGATTTCAAAGAAAATATTGACGCCAATACTGAAGTTGGAGGCAGGCAGAAAGCCAAGTTTAGCGGCCTCCAGACGCTGTATCAGTTCTGCATTGACACTGTTCCAGCCGGTGGTGCCGCAGACGACAGGCAGACCTGCATCAAAGCAGCGCAGTACATTTTCGTAGGCAGCTTCCGGTTGCGTGAATTCAATCGCCACATCAGCAGTTTGCAGTTTTTCGAGCGTAAAATCCGAGCGATTACTGCGTGAAATTTTGAGCACTACCTGATGCCCTCGCTGCACAGCAATCCGCTCAATAGCATGGCCCATTTTTCCGTAGCCGATCAATGCAATGTTCATAAGCTGTGGGGCAAGAGAAGAGAAGCAACTGTGACTGTAGCAAAGAGGATTGAGGCAATACCGTTCGTATTCGCAAACGCAATGTTGACGCGGCTTAGGTCGTTTGGCTTTACGATAAGATGCTGATAGCTGAGCAGCCCAATGAACAAAGCTGCGCCCAGCCAATAGATGAAATGAAAACCGCCTATCAGACCGGCAACGATGACTAAAACAGCAGTCATCAGGTGCAAAATAGTGGAGGTGAGCAAGGCTGATTTCAGGCCGAGCCGGGCAGGAATAGAATGTAGTTTCTGGCTCCTGTCGAAATCAATGTCCTGCAGGGCGTAGATGATGTCAAAGCCCCCCACCCAGCTCAGGACGATACCTGAAAACACCACCGGCAACCAGCTAAACTGAGGCACAACGCAGAGGTAAGCACCCACCGGAGCCAGCGCCAATCCCGCGCCCAGCACCAGATGGCAAAGAGCAGTGAAGCGCTTGGTATAGCTGTAGAACAGGACGACAAACAAAGCCACCGGCGACAGGAAAAACACCGTCTGATTGATGCTCGCAGTAACCACCACAAAAGCCAGGCAGCACACGATTGTGAACAGCAGGGCATTTTTGGGTTGCACAATACCAGCAGGAATTTCACGCTTTGCGGTGCGTGGATTCAGCGCATCATAGTGGCGGTCCAGCCAGCGATTGAAGGCCATAGCCGCACTGCGGGCAAACACCATGCACAGTAGCATTTTCACAAACAAAGTCCAATGCCAGTCTGCATGTTGATTCACTATGCCCAATACAAAGCCGACTAGTGCAAACGGCAGCGCAAAGACGGTATGGCTGAACTTGACCAGCGACAGGTAATGACCTACGCGCTGTATCAGTGAAGGCTTCGAAGAGGTTGGACTTACAGAAGACAAGGTGTTCAAATTTTTTTCAGGCCTACACAATTACTCTACCTCGGCATCAAAGCCAATACTCGTTTTTTCCAGCTCGCCATTGCTCCAAATGAGCACATTCTTTTGTTGATGGCCGTGGCGATTGTGGCTATCGAATTGCACGACAATTTCAGAAGTGTCGCCGGGCGCAATCGGATCCTTTGGAAAGGAAGGAACAGTGCAACCACAGGAGGCTTCGGCACGGCTGATGAGCAAGGGGGCATTGCCTGCATTGCGAAAACGAAAGGCATGCTTCACGATGGAGCCTTCTTTGATCTTACCGAAGGAATACTTCGTCTGTTCAAAGGCAAGAATTGTCTTGGGCATGGTTGCAGCCTGCTGCACACGCTGGTCAATTTCTGAGGTAGGCATGTGCTCGTGCGTGCCTCCGTTGCCAATTCCATATTTATTGAAAAGTGCCGTGCTGCTGACACCGCTCAGTTCCACCAGGGCAATGACGAAAAGAGAAATGGAGGCTACGGTAAGCAGGATAGTCTTGAGTTGTGCATTCATTTTCTTCAAAAAAGTTGATTCAGAAAATTCGGTACTGTACCTAAGATGTGCGTTGGTGAATGCTCTCAGCGCCCTGCCCAAACCTGAGAAAGGTGTACCAAAATCTCGACAGCTTTTTCCATATCCTGCACACTAACGTATTCCTGGCGTGAGTGAATTCCCATCTCGCCGGTAAACAGATTAGGGCAGGGAAGGCCCATAAATGAAAGGCGTGACCCGTCAGTGCCGCCGCGAATGGAGATGCGTTGTGCTTCAATGCCAGCCCGGCGATAAGCCTCTTCGGCGTGGGCCATCACTTCAGGATGCTGGTCCAGCACTTCGCGCATGTTCCGGTATTGCTCCCGGACTTCGAAATCGGCAGTAGCGCCTGTAAAATGTTGGAGCGTTTCGTTCACGTAGCCGCGCAGCCGCTCTTCATGTGTGGCCAGCATGGCCGTGTCAAAATCACGGATGATGAATTCAACACTTGCTTGCTCAATGCTTCCTCTGATAGCAGTCGGATGCACGAAGCCCTCGCGTCCTTCGGTCCGCTCCGGCGCCCAGGAATCAGTGGGCAATGAATGCACAAAATGGCTGGCTGCTTTGATGGCACTTACCAGCTTATCCTTGGCATAGCCAGGGTGTGCACTGACGCCGTGGAAGGTTACCACTACTGCATCTGCAGAGAACGACTCTCCTTCCAGGTGCCCGCGTTCACCGCCATCCAGCGTGTAGCCGAAGTCGGCACCCAGTCGCTTCATGTCCACAGCCGCTACTCCACGCCCTACTTCTTCGTCGGGGGTAAACAGGATTCGAATCTTGCCGTGTGGCACTTCGGGATGTGCTATAAGATAGGCGGCCAGATCCATGATGATGGCAACGCCGGCCTTGTCGTCGGCGCCCAAGAGTGTAAGTCCCGAGGCGGTGATGATGTCATCGCCGATGCGCTCATTCAGGTAAGGGTGTTGTGCGCGAGAAATAATGACAGACGGGTCGTCCGGCAGTACGATATCTGCGCCATCATAATGTTTGTGCAGGATAGGCTTTACGCCTGTGCCGCTACAGTCGGGGGCTGTGTCCACGTGTGCACAGAAGCAGAGCACAGGTGTGGCAGTATCCGTCGTTGCAGGGATCGTAGCATAGACGTATCCATGCTCGTCCAGCTCCGCATCTTGGATGCCAATCGCCTTCAGTTCCTGAACTAGGACACGGCTGAGGTCTTTCTGTTTTTCAGTAGATGGCTGGCTGCTGGATTCGGGGTCGCTTTGCGTGTCAATGGTAACGTAATGCATGAAGCGTCGTGCGGCGCTATGCTGATATCCCTCCAATGCCATAAGCCTGAATTTTAGGCCGCAAATGTACGGGCTGCGAGAGGCAGGCACATAAAAAAGGCCGCCGGTAGGCAGCCTTCCAAATTCAAAAGAAATATTACTTAGGCAGCAGACTTCGCAGCAAGTTGCTTGGTCAGCGAGCTCTTCAGGTTAGCAGCCTTGTTCTTGTGAATGACGTTGCGCTTAGCGAGCTTGTCAATCATAGAAATGACGTTGGGCAGTTCCTGGCGGGCCGCTTCAGCATCCGTAGTGGCAATGAGCTTACGGATTGCATTACGGGTGGTCTTACCGTAGTAACGGTTGCGATCGCGGCGCTTCAGGGCTTGGCGGGTGTCTTTCTTGGTTGCTTTATGATTAGCCATTGCTAAAGAAAATTCGTTCGGTTTTGATTTGCGGAGCGCAAAGGTAACGGCCTTTTTTGAAATCTGAGCCTTCTATCCGGTTTTTTGGAAGATTTAGATTGGCTGACCTATGAGTGAACGTAGGTACTTCCACAGCATTACATGACCTGAGCGGAATAAATCTGCTTGCTCTTCTTACTCAGAAAATCTTTCTTGGCTACGAAAGTGTCCAGCTTGTCCTTTGGAATGCGCAGGCGATAGAAGTCTTCAGGGTAGGCATCCAGCGTGAACAGGTCGTAGTCAGGATTCCATTTTTCAAAGAGTTCCTTATCTATGCCCAGCTCCATACACAACAACTCCGGATTGAAGGCCTCCTTGATGCGCACGATGGCCATTTTCTCCAACTCTTCTTTCGTGAATTGCGGCTTGGGAGGTTCTACATGTGCGGCCACAGCAGGTTCCGAACTTTCATTCTCAAATTTGAAATCAGCAGGCAGTTCTCCCTTGCCGATATAGTCCTTCATTTTTTCGAAAATGGAAGCGGTAGCTACGAAAGCAAGCACGTGCCCCTGAGTTTCACGGGGAAGGTATTTCTTGATGTCCCAAAAGCTATGGCTGCCCGTGCGTTGGATGGCGCGCAAAACAGGGGTAGGCCCACTATTGTATGCAGCTACTACCAGCAGCCAATCGTTGAGCTGGTCGTAAAGGAAGTTGAGGTATTTCGCTGCGGCATTGGTGGATTTATACCAGTCGGTGCGTTCATCGTGCTTTTTATTGACCCGCAGGCCCATGAGTTGTGCCGTGCTGGCCATCAATTGCCAGGGGCCAACAGCGCCTACAGGTGAAACAGCATGATTATTCAGAGCCGATTCTATGACGGCCAAATACTTCAATTCACTTGGAATCTCATGGCGCTTCAGTACATTTTCGATGAGTGAAAACCTTTGATTGGCTCTCGTTTCAATGGTGCTGAGTGTCTTCCTATGAGCGCCAAGATATTTCCGTACAAAGCCGTTGACGTAATCCGTCATTTCACCGAAGTAAGCCTTTTGGCCGGCCAGGGGCACCCCACAAAATCGCTCTGGTGTTGCCGGCATAATGCCCGCAATTTTCTTCCCATTGGTCCTGGGGGCTGTCACAATACTATCTGACTTGATGGACCGCGAAGGGGCCTGCATGACCAACCCCTTCCCCGACTGCGCATACGCAGCCGTTGTTGTCGTCAAAAAAGTAAGTACAAGTAATCCCTTCAAATGCATGCGAGTGGTCGTCGTCATTTTGGGTTGAACGGCCTACAGATGGGCCGAACAACGGTTGAAAAATGATGCAACCCTTCTCAAAAGGAAGAGGCCGCTAAAAATCAGAAGGCTCTGATGGAAATTTCAGAGCCGATGGGCAGGGCTTAATGCCTACGACTTGGTGCTGGGAGCAGAAGCCTGGCGATCCTTTTCAGTCGCACCATTCTCAATCTCTTTCTTCACCCCATCTTTCGCATCGTTGAATTCACGGATGCCTTTGCCAATTCCACGAGCCAGTTCAGGAATCTTACGGCCGCCAAAGAGTACCAGGACGGCAAGCAGCAGCCAAATCCATTCTCCGCCACCAGGCATCGACAGAAGA
>JAMIQN010000134.1:0-6759 GCA_035914595.1 Chitinophagaceae bacterium
AATGGTTTTGTACTTGAGGCTGATCTGCACCGTGTCTGTATTGCTGCAGCCGTTGGTGTCGGTGCCCACCACCACATAGGTGGCCGGTGCTCGGGGGAAGGCAAAAGGATTGGTGCAATGGCCACAGGTCAAAGTAGAGTCCGGTGTCCAGGTATAAGTAGCTCCTCCTCGAGGCCGCAACATCACCGAATCATTGATGCAAATCAGGGTGTCCACGCCTGCATTGATGACGGGCCTTTGGTAAAACACAACTTCACTCACGAAGGTGTCTTTACAGCCTGTGTTAGTACTGCAGTAAAGAATAACCGGATAATGGCCCGGCCCCGGATAATATTTCTGCGGATGCGCCAATGTGCTGATGGTGCCGTCATGAAATTTCCAGATCACCGGATTGATTTGGGAAAAGGCGCCGCGTGAGGTGTCGGTGAATTGAACAAGTCCGGAATCGCAACCCGGGAACGGATCAAAAGTGAATCCCGCAATCACGCCATCCACTTTCACTGTGTCCAGCCCAACAGAAACGGCCGAACAACCCAGGTTATCCGTCATGGTCAGCTTCGGCACATGAGGCCCCGGCTTGGTGTACAGATGGGTAACGCTGGTGGCCGTAGAGGGCTGCGTCACTCCATCACCAAAATCGTAGATAAAGCCGGAAACGCCGGGCACGTTATCTGCAACGAAGTTTACCAACAGCGGGGCACAACCCGTGAGTGGCGCATATTGAAGCACGCCATTGTAACCCAGCACGCGCGCCCTTCCCACAGCCGTATCCGGACAGCCTTTATTGCTCTTTGCGATGAGGCGGATGTAGAAAATCCCGGGCTTCGTATAGACCGCTGAAGGATTGGTAAGGGTTGAATTGCTTCCATTCCCAAATTCCCACTGATAGGTCGTGGCACCCGATGAAGTATTCGTGAAATTGACTTGCAGCGGCGGGCACACATTGATGGTATCATCCATCGTGAATGCTGCCTTCGGGCGAGGTGCCACCGTGACACCTGCCGCCTTTGTCATCGTGTCTTTACAGCCATAGCCATCGGTCGCCACGAGGCTTACGGTATAGGTGCCCGTCACGCTGTAAGCATGTGTCGGTGCTGCGAGTGTGCTGGTGGTGCCGTCACCAAAATTCCAGAGATAGCTCAGCCCTGTGGTCGGCGTGGAAGCGTTGTAGAAATTGTAGGGAGTACCTACGCAGGCCGCACTTCCCAAGGTCACAAAGACGGCGGTAGGCCGTGAAATGATGAGATAGTTAGGAATGCCCAGCGAATCGGTGCAGCCCATGTTGTCAGTGATCACCACAGAAATCCCATAGCTACCCACGCGCGGATAGAAGTGCCCGATTGCAGAGAAGGGTGTTGTAGCGCTGGTGCCATCACCAAAATGCCAGCGTGCCGAAGCCAGCGAAGTGCCCTGAGGATAGCTGGTCTTGTCGTTCAGGGTAATGTTGGCAGGCGCGCAACCGACAGGGGGCGTACTACTGAAAGCCGCAGTAGGATCGCCGGCCGTGATGAAGGCATTCCTCACCTTCTGCACGATGCAACCGTTATTGTCGCTGATGCGAACGCCGACGTTGATTTGCCCTCCCTGAAAAATGATGAAGTTTTTTGGATCAATGGGCGGGCTCGAAAAACTCAGTGGTGTGGTATTCAGGCTCGTCACCCATTTGGTCGTTGCGATGGACAAGCTGGGGTTGGCAACCACTCCGGTAATAATCGGCGTCAGCACGATGGTATCACCCACACACACGGTGCTGTCAGAGGCTGACATGTCAACTGAGAAATTGTTGATGATGACGGCATAGAAAACGCTGTCGCGACAGCCGGTAAAAGAGTTCCAGGCTACGAGACTGTAGATGTAAGTGCCCGCCGAAGCATATTGGTGATCGGGGTTGTGCGCCGTGCTGGTGGTGCCATCGCCGAAGTACCATTTCACCGAGGTTGCATTGATGGAGCTATCCACAAAATGCACCAGGCCTATCGTGTCGCAACTGACTTTCAGGCGCGGCCTTGAGCTGGGGTCCAGCACGCGGACATAGTCTGTTTTGATCAGCGAATCCTCGCATCCGTTTTGACTGACGATGAGCTTCACACTGTAGGTGTCTGCGAGGGCATAAGCCACCATCGGGTTTTGCAAAATGGAATAATTCAGGCCATCTCCAAAATCCCAAAACCAGGAAGTAATCGGCCCGTAAGGGCTATGGCTGCTGTCGTAAAATCGAATCGGGTTGCCGGCGCAAACAGGGTTGGGCACCGCCGTGAAGTTGACGGTTGAATGTCCGCCCACATGCACGACGATTGTGTCGTGAAAAACACAGCCATTGCTGGTAGTTACCGTATGCGCACAATTGTAAGTGCCTACCGAGCTGTAGGTGTGATTGACGCGGGCCACATTCCCCGCCGTAGAGCCATCCCCGAAACTCCAGTACCGCGACGTGATTGCGAAGGGATAGACAGGTGTGTAAAGGCCCCCGTACAAAGGCTGCCAAAGGGTGTCGTGCAGTTTGGCCACAAAGGGAACACAGCCGTGCTGATCAAGGTCTAGCGTTGTCAGCATACCCGAGTAAATCGAAACCGTATCCCTCTTGGTATTGCTGCAGCCATTAGCCCCTACGACAGTCAATTCCACAACCAAACCGAGCTGGTTGGTCTGATAGGTATGCGAAGTGGATGAACCCACACCGGTGAAGCCATCGCCAAACTTCCAGGAGTAACTCGAAGCACCACTGACCAGCGCCGTGAAGCTGACCAACGAAGGCGCAGGACAAGGGAAATGGCCGGGACTAATCGAAAACGCAGCATTGGGCTTAGGCAGCACCGTCAGGCTTTGTGTAAATGTGTCCGTGCATCCGCCTACCGATGCATACATTTTTACTGAAAAAGTCCCCGTCGTTCGATATACGTGCGTGGCTGTGTCCCGAGGTGCCAGTGGCGAGCCGTCCCCAAAATCCCAGACGATGATAGCGCCGGTCGTGGTCGGAGCAACGCTATTCACTACAACGGAAGTGCCTTCGCAAACGCTTGAGGGCACATTGCCCGCAGCCGTCACCGACCGGACGTGGATATAATTCATCAGGCGCAGCGAATCGGTGCAACCGTGGGCATCCGTAGCCGTCAGCTTTACGGTATAGGCACCAAGGGCGCCGTAGGTATGACTGATCGGGCTACCTGCCGTGCTGCTGCTGCCATCCCCAAATGACCAGTTATAACTGAAAGGGCCACTGCCGCCGGTGGTGCTGGTGAAGGTGGTGCTGCCGTTGGCTTGGCAAAGCGTCGTGTCGCTGGCATAAAAGCGAACCTGGGGAGGCGCATAAATGCTGATGAGGTTGTTCGCTACATAGGTGGTAGGACAGCCCACGCTGTTCGTCGCTGTCAGGGACACGGTGTAGCTGCGCCCACCCACGGAGTAGGCATGGGTCGGAGAGCCGGATGTGGAATTGCTACCATCACCGAAATCCCAGTAGTAGCTGCCGCCACCGGTTGCATTCCAGGTTACCGAAGGCGTGAATGAAATAGGAAGGCCGGGACAGGTAGCCAGCGGCGTGGCAGAAAGGGATACTGTCGGCGGATTGTACACCGTCACATATCCCGTCATTGTTTTTGTATGGCTGCCACTGCTGTTGGTCACTTTCAGGCTGACTGCGTAGGTGCCTGGCGTAGAATAGGAAACAGTAGGGTTTTGCAATGAGGAAGTGGAAGGCGTGCCTCCGGTAAAAGTCCAGCTCCAACTCGATGGGCTGCCACTACTCTTATCTGTAAAACTGACGACCATCGGCGGGCAACCCGTCAGAGGCGTACCCGTGAAGTTGGCTACAGGCTGTGCAGTCACCCCTTCGGCAAAGCCGAACGCAGCAATTAGAAGAAGCAGGTAACGCATAATAATCTGTCAGTCGTCTTTTCAAAAAAGATTCGTTGATGACCGGATGCGGCACACAACAGATGTTACTTACCAGGGTTTGGGGCAAAGGGTGCGCGCCCGTTCGTATTTGTCACTCTTGAAAAGGCCGCTTTGAATCAAAGTCAGCTCCAGCCCTCCGGCACCATTGGATGCAGTGCGCAGTTCACTTGTGGTGAAGTCGTAGGAGAGGGTGACAGACACCTGCTTATAGTCGAGCTTGAAGGTTGGGATGGCCGCATCTTTCATCCGATAAAACACGCCGCCATAAATCGCCAGTGCAGGGTCGCTTTCATTATCGCTGATGCGCTTCCAGCCAATGAGGCCACCGCCGATGAGTTCATCATACACGCCCTGGCGGGAATAGTTTAGGTGAAGCTGCACACCATACTGATCGCTGAGCCGAACAGAGCCTCCCGCTGCCAGCACCCAACGCGTTGACAATGTCACCAGATTATTATCCGTCAGAAAGGAGCGGCGCGGGCGACTGAAGTGATACGCTGACACGCCCAGATAGTAGGTGTAGGAGTTGTCTTCCGCTCCGCTGTTCAGCGCTACCCCGGCTCCTAAATCCCAATTTGAAATTCGATTGTTGGAAAGGTTCTCACCGCTGTTTTGATTTGGGTCGTAACCGCCCACGGAACTGTATTGAGAATTAAAACTGGCTTTGGAAGGATCAAATGAGCGCTGCACAAATCCCCCTGTAAAACCTGCAGAGAGGAAGCTGCGCGAAGAGCCTAAATATTTGGTGAATGCCAGCGATGGATAAAGGGCAATGGATTGCAGCCCAATGCTACCTGCTTTGTCGTAGTAGGCCAATAGACCAGCCGTGAAATAATCACCCGACTGGCCTTTCAACGGCAGCCTGGCTTCACCACAAACCACGCCCGTAACAAAGGGCTTCGAGATGGAACTCCATTGCGAGCGATAGACGGCCGCGACCTTGTAGTCGCCATCAAAAGTGCCTGTCAGCGCCGGATTCCGCAGGATAGCGGTTTCGTAAAACTGCGAGAAGTGTATGTCCTGCGCCTGACAAACTGCAGCACAAGACAAGCCGAAGCATAAACCGAGTAGCGTTTTTTTCATCCTTAATCCGTTTTGCCGTTATATAAGACGAAGCTTTTTTGCTTTTAGTTGGGTGAAGCCGGTTCCCCGACCCTGTTTTTTTTTCTCCGCAGGCGGTGCCCGCACTTTATCAAGGTACCCTCTTTGCAGCGTCATCGCAATAAGGTGACATCCCCTTTCCACACCAATGGTTCGCCCGTAGCACAACGAGTTTGAATGGTGTACATGAACACATCCGGCGGGAGTTCCTTTCCGCGATAGCGGCCATCCCAGCCACTTTGCTCGTCATTGAGCGGGAAATTTTGTTTCTCAAAAACCATTTCACCCCAGCGGTTGAAGATGCGCATGGAAGAGATGTAGGCAATGCCTTTCCCGCGCGGGAAAAAGACATCATTCAGGCCATCCCCATTCGGGGTAAAGGTGTTGGGAATGAATACCGAATCGCCATTGCAACGTACCCGCACCACCACACTGTCCGAGTCCGAACAACCATACTCACTATACGCCTTCGCGAAATAAATCGTGGTGAAAGACGGATGGGCTACCGGGTCAAAACAGTCGAGGCAGGAGAGGGTGCTGTCGGGGCGCCACTCGATGCGGGCAATGCCATTGCGCGTGGGGTTTAGCGTGACAGAGCTTCCGTAATTAATTACCTGATCATCGCCTGCATCAAAGTAGGGCGTCGGGTGCACCACCACCGTTACGGTATCGTAGCGCACCAGGCAGGTGCCTTCCTGCGCTGCCACCACATAGTGCGTGGTGATGATGGGCGTAGCCAGCGGACTGGCGATATCCGGTGAATCCAGGAAGCGCTCAGGCTGCCATTGGTAAGTAGTGGCACCGGAGGCATGCAGGCGGAAGCTTTCACCAATGCAGATATCGCCGCCGGGCAGCACATTGGAAGTGGTTTGAATCTGGATATGCGCGCGTATGCTGTCCTGATTGACGCAGCCATTGGAGTCAGTACCGATCACATAGTACATCGTCGGCTTTGCGGAAGACACCAGCGTTACCGTGCAGTTTGTGCAGCTCACCAACGAGTCCGGCCCCCAAACGTAGCTCAGGCCGCCGCGCCCTGTCAGGCGAATGGTGTCGCCCGGGCAAATGCCGGTGTCGGCAGGGCCTGCGTCAATATGAGGCAGCGGATGGATGAAAACATTCTTCGTGATGCTATCGCGGCAACCCCAGGCATTGGCGACGTACAGCGTGATGGGATAAGGCCCGGAGCGGTCCACACGATAGCTGGTCGTATCGCCGTTGGCGGTGTCGGTAGCCGACAGTTTCCAGTGCCAGGCATTCGCAGGGCTGAACACGGAAGTGGTGGTGCTATGCAATTGGAACGGCACCGAAATGCAGGGTGTCGTGCTCGCGAAATCCGCCTTCAGCTTTTCAATATGAATGGATGCAAGGCCGCTGTCAAACGCACGACCACAACCTTCTCCCCCGTCATAAATCACTACCGGGTTGTAAGTGCCGCCGCTTTGATAGACGTGGAAAGTGTCCTGGCGCAGCTTGCTGACCGCACCGGTGCCATCCCCAAAGTCCCAATTGATTTGCGGGATATTGCTTACCGCCGCACGGAAGCGAATGGTATCGCCGGCACAGGCATCGGTAGGCTCATAACTGAACGAACCGCGATAGCCCAACAGGAAGACGCTGTCGGTAGCATAGTCGGTGCAGCCATCGCCATCCGTAGCACTCAGGCGAATGATGTACTTGCCGGGCGTGCCGTAGCTGTAAACCGAAGGAGTATTCGTTAAAGTGACTCCGTCACCCATATCCCAGACGTAGCTGATGGCGCCT
>JAMIQN010000135.1:0-14050 GCA_035914595.1 Chitinophagaceae bacterium
CTCGGTCAGCGCTCGGACTTGGCAACTGTGGCTGCGGCACGCAAAGAATTGCACCTCGATCAACCCCTGCTCACGCGCTATCGCCTATACCTCAATGATATTTCGCCCATCGGCATTGTGGCGGCCGGGCAAACTGCCGGCAACATCCGCCTCATGCAGGCCGGCGACAGCAATTTTCTGGCACTCAAGACGCCCTACCTCGGTCGCTCGTATCGCACCAAGCGGCTGGTGAGCGATATCCTTGGCGATGCCCTGCCCGGCACGGTGGTGCTGGCACTCAGCGCTATCGTGTTTGCCACCATACTGGGCATTGTGCTGGGCATCCTGGCGGCGCTGCGCAAAGACAGCATTTGGGACACGAGTGCCGTGGCGGCTTCGGTGGCGGGCATCTCCATGCCATCCTTCTTTGCCGGCCTGCTGATTGCGTATCTGTTCGGTTATCTGTTTAGCAGCTATACGGGCCTGCACATGACGGGCAGCCTGTATGAATGGGATGCTTTTGGCGGCAGGCATACCGCCTGGCGCAACCTGATTTTGCCGGCGCTGGCTTTGGGGGTTCGTCCGCTGGCCATCATCACGCAGCTCACGCGCAGCGCCATGCTGGATGTGCTTAGCCAGGACTACATCCGAACGGCCTATGCCAAAGGGCTCAGCAAGGCGCGCATCGTCTTGCGGCATGCCCTGCCCAATGCGCTCAACCCGGTAGTGACGGCCATCTCGGGCTGGCTGGCGGAATTGCTGGCAGGCTCCTTTTTCATCGAATACATTTTTGGATGGAAAGGCGTGGGTAAGGTGACGGTAGATGCCTTAGACAAGTTCGATTTTCCGGTGGTGATGGGGGCCGTGCTGCTCACTTCCATCATTTTTATTGCCGTCAATCTGGTGACCGATTTGCTTTACTCCGCGCTCGATCCCCGTGTGAAGCAGGCTTAAGGATTTTTTTGTGCGGCTTTCATTTTCTAACAAGCATTGCACAAAGCTGCCTATCGCACAGGCTTACATTTGCCGCCACCTGCACCTGCCGATGAAGCCCCGTCTGATTCTTTGTTTGCTGCTTCTGCTTTCTTCAAGAGCCATTGCCCAACCCCTGCTGCCCGACTTGGTGGGTGTCACGCAAAAAGGAATGAACCTGCTGAGCTGGACCTCACAGTATCAGCGCCTCAAGAGCATTGCAGTGCAGCGCAGCAACGACAGCTTTTTCAACTACGCGACGATTGGCTATGTGAAGGACTTGCAGAAAGGGCCCCAGGCTTTCATTGATGGGCATCCCTTGCCGGGCACCAACTGGTATCGTTTGCAGATTGCTTTTGGCTCTGACCTCGTGTGGACTTCCAACCGCATCAAGTTATTTGTGGATAGTGCCCAACTGATGGCCGAGCAGGTGATTGCACCTAACGATTCCCTGCAAAAACTGGTCGCCAATATTCGATATACAGGGACGCCCACTGACTCACTTCATACGCCGGAAATCAAGACCCGACCGGTGCTGAGCCTTAGCCTGCCTGCATCCGGGAATACCGATGCCTACACCTACATCAAGAGCCAGTATGTGTTCACCAATCCGTTCACGGGGCACGTCAATGTGGAGATTAAGGATGCAAAGACGGAGCGATACAGCCTGATTTTTTATGATGAAAAGAAGCAGCGCACGCTGGATATTCCACGTATTCCAGAGCCGATTGTGATTATTGACAAGCGCAACTTTCCGCACAAAGGCATCTACCGGTTTGACCTGATTCGGAATAAGAAAAAGCTGGAATCCGGCTATATCACGATCTACTAAAGGCGTCAGGAACAGGGGCCTTATTGAAATTTTAGATTTTGAGGTCGGGAAGCTGCGTAGTGTGAAGCCATACCTTTGCGCGCAGCAATTGCGCCCTATGAAAAAGTCCCACATCCTGGCCCTGATTTTAGTGGCAGCATCCATCTCGGTGGTGTCCGCGATGTTTCTTGATTTCAGCACCTACGAGACCTTTGCCTCGGCTGAAAAGAAGCCCGGGACCCAGTATTCGGTGATCGGTTTTTTGCAAAAGGAAATGCCGATGCACTACGACCCCGTTAAGGATCCGAACCACTTTTATTTCTACGTCAAGGACAAGGGCGGCAATGTGCGGCAGGTGATTTTCAATGGTGCGCGGCCTACGGACATTGAGAAGAGTGAACAACTCGTCATGACCGGCCACATGGAAGCCCAAACCTTCCGCTGTAGCCGCATCCAGATGAAATGCCCCAGTAAATACAAGAATGACCAGATCGTAACGGGGTCGTGAAGCAGGGCATTTTTGATTTGAATTTTTCCTCGCCTCAGGTTTTAACTGCGGCCTCTCCCCATCCCCTCTTTTGCTCTGCTCCATCGCCATTAAAGGTGACGAGTAGGTTCCCGTTTTCATCGCGCTCCGCGAAAGCATATTTCTGTTTTTCTAACCGTTCGTTGCGGTCCATTTCCCAATCCAGCTTTTCATGAACCCCGGTTCTATACAATACGTCGGCGAACATCTGCTGCCCGGGCAGATCGGCCATTTCTGTATCATCCTGTCGTTGGTTGCTTCGCTCTTTTCGGCCTTCTGTTACCTACGCGCCACGCTGAGCGAAAGCAGCAATCCTGCGGCTGCACTGAGTTGGAAACGTATTGCCCGCAACTCCTTCGTCATTCATACAGCAGCCATCATCGGCATCTTCACGACGCTCTACTACATCATCACGCGCCACCTTTTTGAATACCACTACGCGTGGCAACACACCAACCGCGCATTGCCGGCCAAGTATCTGTTGTCTTCATTCTGGGAAGGGCAGGAAGGCTCGTTCATGCTGTGGGCTTTCTGGCACAGCATCCTCGGCCTGATCGTAATGGGTACTTCAAAAGGGCTTGAAACCCGCGTCATGAGCGTGATTGCGGCCGTGCAGGTTTGCCTGGCTACGATGTTGCTTGGCTTCTATTTCGCACCGGGATTCAAACTTGGAAGCACGCCTTTCATCCTGCTACGCGATTCGATGAAGGCACCCATCTTCTCTGACCCCAACTATCTCGCGAATTACATCCACGACGGCAATGGCCTGAATGTGCTGCTCCAGAATTATTGGATGGTGATTCACCCGCCGGTTCTGTTTCTGGGCTTTGCTTCAGTGCTCATACCTTTTTCGTTTGTGATTGCGGCGCTGTGGAAAGGCGATTACAAGGAGTTCATCAAACCAACGGCCGTGTGGAGTTTGTTTGCCGGCGGTGCTCTGGGTCTCGGCATCATGATGGGCGGCGCCTGGGCTTATGAATCGCTCAACTTCGGCGGCTACTGGGCCTGGGATCCGGTGGAGAATGCATCACTGGTACCTTGGCTGTTGCTGGTCGGAGGGCTGCACCTGCTGATGGTGTTTCGAGCTACGGGACGCGGGCTTTCCACCACCCTCATCTTCTATTGCCTGGCCTATTGCCTGGTGTGGTATTCCACCTTCCTGACGCGCACCGGCGTGCTCGGCGACACATCCGTACATGCTTTTACCGGCGAAGGAAAATCACTCTATTGGCACCTGCTGGCAGTGATTGCGCTGTTGCTTGCATTGTGTGTGACCTTGCTCTGGAAACGCTGGAAAAAGATGCCGCGCATCAAGCAGGAAGAAGCCACTGCCTCCCGCGAATTCTGGATGACGATTGGCTCCTTTGTGCTGCTCATCTCTGCCGCCCACATCATCTTCGCTACGAGCACCCCCATCTGGGGACCGTTAGCACAAAAGATCAGCGGTAAACTGCCTGCCATCACCGACCCGATTGAGCATTACAACAGCATTCAGGTTTGGATTGGCATCATGGTGGGCCTGCTGTCGGCCTTCGTCCTGTATCTGAAATTCCGGAAGAGTGATCTGAAAGCTTTTTGGAAACGGATCGGCATCATCGCGGCCATCTCGCTTGCATTGACAGTGCTCATCGCCATTGCGCAAAAGGTGACACCGATTCAATATCTGCTGCTGCTTTTTTCAGCCGTTTTCGCGCTCGCTTGCAACCTCTACTATGCGTTTGGAGTACAAAAAGGCAGCATCAAGAAAAGAGGCGCAGCCCTTACCCACTTTGGCTTTGCGCTGATTTTGCTCGGCATCCTTCTGTCTTCTTATGGCAAGGAAGTCATCTCGCTCAACACGACCGGAGTGGACATTGACTTGGGCAAAAAAGATTTGAAGGAGCGCCTCAAAGACAGTCGCGAGCATGTGCTCATGTTCCGCAACACTCCTGTGGCGATGAGCGATTATTACGCCACCTTCCTCGGCGACTCTACCTCTGAAACTGATGCACGCACTTTCTATCGGGTACGCTTCGAACGCACGAACCCGAAGACGAAAGAGGTCACCGAAAAATTCATGCTCTACCCCGATGCCTTCGTCAATCCGAAAGGGCAGGAAGGCATGAGCTCCAACCCCGACACGCGTCACTACCTCACCCACGACATCTACACCTATGTGAGCAGCGTCTTCAAAGCAGATGAGAAGAAAGGTGCTTACAAGAAAGACACGTTGCATGTGGGCGACAGCCTGTTTTTTGCCAACGGATTCCTGCGTTTTGAAGCCTTCAATCGCGATATAAAAAACCGCCATTACCAACCCGAGCCGGGCGACATGGCCGTTGGTGCCGAGCTAAGCGTACACACGCTCGAAGGCCATAAGAAAGATCTGCAACCCTTGTTTGTGCTACGCGGGAATACCATCGAATCGGTGCCGGATACACTTGCAGACCTGGGTTTGTTCACGCGCTTTACCGGCATCCTGCCGGAGCAAAATGCGGCCGTCATCGAAACGCGGGTGCTTGATCCGAAGGACGAATACATCGTGCTGAAAGCAATCGTCTTTCCGTATATCAATTTGCTGTGGCTGGGCATCATCACGATGGTGGCCGGCTTCATGCTGAGCATGGTCAATCGGATTACGAAGAAGCCAAATGCCACACCGGCAACGAAGCATGAGCACCCGGCAGGACATTAGCAACTTCGGTTGAAGTAAGTCGAAACCGAGGCGATGCGTGCGTTGAAAAAGTGTTGCACTTAGTCCTGCTGCCAGGCCTCGTCCACTTCCAATTTTCTGCGGATTGCCACACGAACTGTCTGGCCCTCGCGATAGCGGCCGCCTTCCAATACAAAAGCAATCAGAGGCTGCCCTGCAACATCAATCGTGAGCTCTTGAAAAAAGCCCTGAAACCGCACCATCGTGACGGTTCCGTGAACACTTCCTTCCATGCCGGGGTTCGGGTCTATGGCGAGATCTTCGGGTCGCAGCATCACTAATTGCGCACCATAGCGCACAAGATTGAAGCGCCCAAACAGGCCCGCTACGTAGCTGCTTTCAGGAGTTCGGTACAAGGCTTCGGGCCTGTCTGCAGCCACCAGACTTCCCTGCCGCAACACGAGAATCCGGTCGGCCCAGCCCATCACATCGCCGGGGTCATGAGCCGCTAAAAGAAAAGTAGTGCCTAGCCTTTCGCCGGCCTCGCGCAGCACTTCCATCAATGAGAGCTTGTGCGCCAAATCGAGATTAGAGAAAGGCTCGTCCAGAATCATCAGCTCGGGTGCTGTGGCAAGAAGTCGTGCAACGGCGATGCGCTGTCGCTCGCCTCCTGAAATCTGGTCAGTACGCCTGTTCATCAGATGATCCACCTTGCAGACGGCATAGATACGGGCCGCCTCTTCCTCATTCACGGTGCAGGTCATCTCCAGCACTTCATGCACGCGGTAATGATTGCGTAGCTCAAAATATTGCGAGAGATAAGCGATGTGCCGATGGCCAGGGATGAGCTGCTCAAACGGGCCTTTCACACGCTCGCCCCGAAAATGAACGGAGCCGGATTCCGGCTGCAAGTGTCCTGCAATAATCTTGAGCAAGGTGCTTTTCCCGGAGCCGGTTTCACCTACCAGAGCCAGCCTTTCTCCTTTTGTCTGGAGCAGGCTGAATTCCTGCAAAGTGACGGCATGGTCTTCCTTCCTGCTAACGCCTTTTACTTCTAAAAACGGACTGTTCACGCGGCTGCGAAGTTGCTAAGAAGTGCTCAGTTGCAAGCCCGCATTTTCGAGAAATGAAATGCAATCAGAGTGGCATCATTTCGGTTTGTTCATTCATGAAAAAGCGGCCACTTCATCACGAAGCAGCCGCTGATTCAGGGGACAGGGGGCGTTGTCAGTGCAGGCTTATGGAATAGGTCTTTCCATTGACGGTGTAGTTGGCCTGGGCATCACAGGTGCCATTGCCATAATCGAGGGTTCGGGCAGAGGCACCCTGAGGCGTAATCTGCACCACACCGCTTTCAATCCAGCGACAGCTTGTAGCCACATGCAGCGGCGTTGTGATCAGGTAGCTGAACACACGACTATTCGCACGAGTAACGCTACCACTGCCGGTGATGTCATACTCATCGTCAGAACGCGTTGCAGTGCTGTAGCCGGCAACCCAGGTGCGCGTCTTTGTAGCTGTATGAGAGATGGTGCCGGCATTGTTCGCAAGCACGATTTTCCCATTCACTGTGATGTTATAGACGGGCTGGCCTGAGGAGTTGTCTGCCACACGCAGGATTGTCTTCGTACCGATGAGCTGATTGTCGTTGAAGAAATAGTTATTGAAGGTGATGCTGTGTTGATGGTTCGGGTCGCGGTAAGCTCCGGTGTAGGTGACGATGATCTGACCGCGCCGATAATTTCCATCTGCACACAGGCAATTGGTGCTGCCAAAATCAATAGTGATGGAATGCGGAGTAGAGACGGTGTCGCGTGTGACGGTTGCGCAGCCGCTGAGCGGGCTACCACTGCCACCGGTCATCTTGTAGGTATTGAGCGAGCCTCCGTCAGCCGCCTCATCTGCGATGTTCTGCACATCATTGTAGGCGTGAGAAACGAGAGCTTGATCGGTGGCATATCCGGTGTCTTCCGTATCGCCGCTATTCAGGCGATTGCACGCAGGAAGCGCGAGGAGCAAGGCGCCGCATGTCAGCAGGGCCGTTGCCAGGGTTGGAATTGGAGAGCGCATGGCATAAGGGGTTTTATGCCGTCTTAGATGCAATGAGGGAGTCGCGGTTTAACAGCTTACAAAAAAAGAGCGTGATGACGTCCGGAATTCGGACAAGAAATCACACCACTTCCGCTTCCAGATCGTAGTCGAAAGCGCGCGTAATTCTTGCCTGTACAAACTCGCCAATGGGGAGCGGGACATCGCTTTGAATCAGCACTTCATTATCCACTTCCACACTGTCAAACTCGGTGCGCCCGAGGTAACGGCCTGCTTCCTTTTTATCAATAAGTACCTTGAAAACCTGGCCTACTTTCTCCTGATTTTTTTCGTAAGAAATTTCCTGTTGCAGCTCCATAATCTCCTGTGCACGGCTCGCTTTCTCAGCAGCAGAAATGGTATCGCCGAGTTCGTAACCCGGTGTGTTTTCTTCATGAGAATAGGTGAACACGCCCACCCTGTCGAAGCGCTGCCGTTGCAGGAATTCCTTTAGCTCTTCCACGTCGTCGCGCGTCTCTCCCGGGAAGCCTGCGATGAGCGTGGTGCGCAGGCAGATGCCCGGTAGGCGTTGACGGATTTCATCAATCAAAACCTCCATTTCGCTGCGCGTGATGTTGCGACGCATGGCTTTGAGCATCGAATCGGAGGCATGCTGCAAAGGCATATCCAGATAGTTGCAGATGTTGTCCCGCTCGCGCATTACGTCAATGATTTCAATGGGAAACTTGCTGGGATAGGCATAATGAAGCCTTATCCAGTGCAGGCCTTTGATATCGGACAAACGACGTAGCAGATTGGGCAAAGCCCTGCGCTTGTAGATGTCCAGCCCATAGTAAGTCAGTTCCTGCGCAATGAGCATAATCTCCTTCACACCGCGCCGAACCAGCGCCGTGGCTTCCGCCACTATTTCCTCCATCGTCTTGCTGATATGGCCACCGCGCATCAGCGGAATGGCACAGAAAGCACAGGTACGGTTGCAGCCTTCCGAAATCTTGAGATAAGCATAGTGAGCGGGCGTGCTCAGCAGGCGTTCGCCAATCAAATCCTTCTTGTAATCGGCGTTGAACTGCTGCAGCATCAACGGTAATTCCAGGGTGCCAAACCAAGCATCCACCTCAGGAATTTCGGCTGCAAGATCCTGACGGTAGCGCTCACTCAGGCATCCCGTGACATACACTTTATCCAGCTTGCCCTGCTCTTTCAGCGCCACCTGTTCCAGAATAGTATTGATGCTTTCTTCCTTCGCTTTGTCAATAAATCCGCAGGTGTTTACGACCACGATGTTGTGGTCTGACTTTTCATTTTCATGAACCGTAGCAATGTCATTTGCCAGCAATTGCCCGCTCAGCACCTCGCTATCCACCAGGTTCTTGGAACAACCCAGCGTGATGATATTCACCTTGTCCTTCTTCAGTGTTCTAGCTTTCAAAATCGTTGTGGTTTGAAATGATGCGGTTCAAAATTTCGGGAGGGTGCCCAGCCCAAAAAGAATCGGCAAAGGTACTTGACGGCTCAGCCCTTCCGCAGATGTGTTCTGCTCTTTGAAGAATACTTGCTTCGCTCACCGGATTCATGAAAAAATTCGATTGGCTGCGATGCCTTTGCCTCCGCCCGAATAGATGTATTGCAGATTCAAATGCGAGCCGCGAGGTAAAAAAGAGCCCTGAACGATTAGCTTAGGCACCTTCAAAAAATCGTTGCCTGCATGAAGACGAGTTCTATCCCGCAAGTGGACCTTGCTCAGTTTTGCCACGGTAGTGCCGATGAAAAGGCTGCGTTTGTGAAAGCCCTGGGAAGCGCCTATGAAGAGGTTGGCTTTGTCGCAGTCAGGAATCATGGTATTCCAGATACCGTCATCCATGACTTGTATCGCTACGTCCAGCAGTTCTTTGCTTTGCCCGAGGCAAAAAAAAGAGCGTATGAAAAGGCAGAGTTGGCCGGCCAGCGCGGCTATACCTCCTTCGGAACAGAACATGCCAAAGGCTATGATGCACCGGACTTAAAAGAGTTTTTTCAGTATGGACAGGAGGTGGAAGATGGAGACCCTAATGCCGAACTCTACCCACCCAATGTGGAGGTGGCTGAGGTGGCTTCTTTCACGCCAACCCTGCGGAAAGCGTATCAGGCATTTGAGACGAGCGGCACTTCATTGTTGCAGGCCATTGCGCTATTTCTGGACCTGGATGAATTCTACTTCGACCCCTTCGTGCACAATGGCAATTCCATTCTGCGTGCGATTCATTACCCGCCCATTCTCCACGAGCCACACAGTGCGTTGCGCGCGGAACAGCATGAAGACATCAACCTGATCACGCTGCTGGTAGGTGCCTCCGCCGATGGTCTTCAGATTCTCAGCAAGCAGGGAGAATGGGTGCCGGTAACCTCACTGCCGGACCAGATTGTGGTCAATGTGGGCGACATGCTTCAGCGCTTAACCAACAACCGCCTCAAGAGCACCACGCATCGTGTCGTGAATCCACCACGCGAACTTTGGAATCAGCCGCGCTACTCCATTCCCTTTTTCCTG
Organism: Chitinophagaceae bacterium; assembly: GCA_035914595.1. Taxonomy (GTDB): domain Bacteria; phylum Bacteroidota; class Bacteroidia; order Chitinophagales; family Chitinophagaceae; genus UBA1952. Next base: position 9,497 of record JAMIQN010000135.1, read on the forward strand.
CATCCACAAAGCAGTATGAGCCTCCGCTGCCTGGAGAGCTGCGTTACAAAGACGAGCCCGCGGGCATATGAAGACATTACGGCAGGTGAATATTTGGATCAGCGCCTACAGGAGATTGGACTGAAAAAGTGAAGCTGGGAAAGGGTTTCAGCCGATCTAAAAACTTTTTTGCGGGATTCATCTGCCCCTGTACATTTGCAGCCCCTTTAAGGCAGTCGCATGGTGTAATGGTAGCACTACAGATTTTGGTTCTGTCTGTCTTGGTTCGAATCCAGGTGCGACTACTCAAAGAATTCAGCCCGATAAAAAGGGTACAAAATGGCCGGTTCCTCCGGCCATTTTTCGTTTCAGCCCTGCCGGCATTTGCACAGAGAAAGAAAGCAGCTCCTCTATTTGGCATTCATCACGCACATACACCTATGTGCTTATCCGTTGATGGAATAAAATCACTAACTGTATCCGAATGCTCCGGCCTTCGCCTTCCCGACGAATAGACGAATAGCAGGCAATCAACATCACCGGGTGCATAGACGTCGCTAACTATTTAAGACCACTGAAGTCGCGGGCCTATGAGCTTATCAAGAAAACTGACGGGAGCCATACCATCGCGGCGAGGTTTTTTCTCATTCTTTGCCGCCCGAAAACCGCCGGGTATTCACATTTCCTTGCCAACTCTTTGCCTATAACATGCCGTCCATTTAACAAAGAATTCTTCGGAACAGCTTGCAGTTCGGCGGCCAGATATTTACCTTTACACACTTTTTCCATAGATTTATTTTTTCATAATGAGACAACTTAAGATCGCCACGCAAATCACAAACCGGGATTCGCAGGCGGTAGAAAAATATCTGCAGGAGATCAGCAAAATCTCCATGATTACGCCGGAAGAAGAAACGATTCTGGCTCAGAAAATCAAGAATCTAAAGGAACCAGAAGCCGGCCGCCGCGCCCTTGAAAAACTCGTTCAGGCCAACCTTCGTTTCGTTGTCTCTGTAGCCAAGCAATACCAACACCAGGGCCTCTCCCTCTCCGACCTAATCAACGAAGGCAATCTCGGCCTCATCAAGGCTGCCCAGCGCTTCGACGAAACCAAGGGCTTTAAGTTCATCTCATACGCCGTATGGTGGATTCGCCAGAGCATCCTTCAGGCCCTTGCCGAACAAGGCCGTCTGGTGCGCCTTCCGCAAAACAAGATTGGTACTTACAACAAGGCCAACAAAGCTTACATCGCTTTTGAACAAGAGCATGAGCGCGAACCGAGCACCGAAGAGCTGGCGGAAATCCTGGACATGAGCGAGACGGAAATCACCAACATCTTCACCTCCAATACCCGCCATACATCGCTGGATGCGCCGGTGCACGAGGCAGAAGACGTAGCTATGGGTGACCTGCTGGAAGGAGCCAACGACACGGATGAAGATGTGATGAAGGACTCGCTGCGTAATGAAATCCGCAGAATTCTCAACTCGCTCTCCATGCGTGAGTCGGAGATTCTGTCTGCCTACTTTGGCCTTGACGGCGATTCCGGCCCAACGATCGAAGAAATCGGTGAGAAATATGACCTCACCAAGGAGCGTATCCGCCAGATAAAAGAGCGTGCTATCAAGCGCCTCCAAAAAGCACGGTACAGCAATGCGCTGAAAGTGTATCTTGGATAACTTCTGATTTGTTTTGTTTTTAGAAAGAGGTCGCACCAAAAAAGCGGCCTCTTTTATTTACTGTAGCAGCCCCAAAGGCTACGCCCCCGCTACTGTTACATTTGCGCCCGATGAGGTATCATATTGTGTGTGGGTCGGAAGCAGCCCGCCCCTTGCAGGAAGCAGCCCGCTCCGAACCTTCGATGGATGGACAGGTAGTGGTCCTGAACGATGATTTACAAACAGGCCCTCTATTGCGGGCTGAAGGCCAATCCTTCCAATCGCTACGCCGCGAATGGTGGCAAATGATTACTCCGGCAGCCGAGCCTTCCCAAGCTCCGGAAGATATCAACCGCATCCTTGAACTGAGTAATGCCCTGAACCGGAATGAAGCAGAGGAAATCTGGTTGTGGATGGCCCCCTGTGCCACCGATATCTGCGCCTATTCATGGGCACTTTCCCTGCTGTGCAAACATGCCGAAAAACTCAGGGTGCTCAACCTGGCAAACCTTCCTTTTCTGGATGAAAACGGAAAAGTTTTTTACCCTGAAAACATCAGTCAGATTTTGCCGCGCGAGCTGATTAAAGCCCGCAGGCTGGCCTGCCCCATCACACCTTCTGAGGCGGATATGGAATGCGACAGTTGGGCACGGCTCACAGAAGAAAACGCATTGCTGCGCATCATGCGCGAAGGCAGAAAACTGAAATCTGAAAGCGAGTCTTTTTATGATGCAGCACTCTTGAACTGCCTTTCGCCAAAGGCGCAGAAAGCGCCACGGATTCTGACACAGGCAAGAACAAAAGCAAAAATTCCTGCGGGAGAAGCCTTCCTCGCCTGGCGGCTGCGCAACCTTGCTTCCCAAGGTTCTATCCGGCCTGCCGGCGATCTCGATCGGCCTTACAAAGAATGGGAGTTTTCTCTACCCGCTGCGGAGGAATCAGCCGCTACTGCAGATGCGGGAACGATGGATGTGTCGGAGCCTACGGCGTAACAACGACGGTCTTTTCACCGCGTATCTCCAGCCTGCCTATTGGTTGCGAAAATGCTTCCAGGCCTTCCTGCCTCAATGCCTCCGCGACCTCGTCCACGCCGTCCGGTGACACGGCCAGCAACAAGCCACCATTGGTTTGTGGATCCGGCAGCAGATTGAAGGCTTCCATCATGTTGAGGCCCGACTGCAGGCTCGTTTCGGGGCCATAAGCATTCCAATTGCGGTAGGTGGCGTCCGGCACAATTTGCTTTGATGCCAGCTCGCGTGCACCGTCCATGACGGGAATGACACTGTATTGCAAAACCGCCGTCAGGCCGCTGCCACCGGCCATTTCCACTAAATGCCCCAAGAGACCAAAGCCGGTAATGTCCGTCATCGCATGTACTGCTGAGAGCCCACCCAGGCGCATACCCACGCGGTTCAGCCGGCTGAGCTGTGCCACCAGCATGGAATAATGTTCATCCGGCAGAAGCCCACGTTTACGCGCTGTACTCAGGATGCCGGCCCCGATGGGTTTGGTCAGGAAAAGGAGGTCGCCAGCCCGGGCAGTATCATTTCGACGCACCTGCGAGCGCATGGCCAGCCCTTGAACACAAAGCCCGAAGAATGGTTCTGCCGCCACTATGCTGTGGCCTCCGGCCAAGGGAATACCGGCTTCGGCACAGGCTGCCCGTCCGCCTTCCAGCACCTCCCGTGCCATTGCATCGGGCAGCTTGTCGGTAGGCCAGCCGAGAATGGCGAGCGCCAACAAGGGCCTTCCTCCCATCGCATACACATCGCTTAGTGCATTGGCCGCTGCAATCTTTCCAAATGAAAAAGCTTCATCCACGATCGGCGTGAAAAAGTCAGTCGTTGCGATCAGAACACGCTCGTCATCGAGGGTATACACAGCAGCATCATCGGCGCTGGAATAGCCCACCAGCAGGTTAGGAAAATCGGTCTGCAGGCCGCTGCTACCAAGGATTTCCTTCAACTGTGCCGGCGGAATCTTGCAACTGCAGCCGGCGGCTTTCGCAAAATGGGTCAGGGGGTAGGACGTATCGCTCATGAAAAATATTGTTGTAGCCATTGCGCCAGCTCGGTGGCACTCCGGTCATCGGCTGCGACGCGATGTTGGGCCTGCGTCGTGCCATAGTGTTTGTCGTAGTAACGAAGCAGGATATGGAAGGCATCTGCCAGCGCACCCTGCTCTAGGAATGCAACGGCAGTCTTAGTTTCCAAAGGCCCTAATCGCTTGCGGATACGCATCGTGGCTTCGATGAGTTGCTCTTTGGAATAGTCGCCATATTCCTGTACGATTCGTTGCAGGCGTTGCTCAAAAGAACGATCCAGAAAGAGGGTTGGAAGTCTGCCACTGGTCCAATAGCGAAACAACTCGATGGGCAGGTTCAGGTTGCCAATTCGCTGACTTTCGTTTTCGATCCAGATGGGCTGCGCACCAAACCGGCTACGGAGTGCAGACATCTGCGTGGCCAATTCATTCTCGAACATCTCTTGCGTAGGGCGCGGCCTTCCATCCAGCCCGCCAAAGGCCGAGCCTTTGTGTACGGCAATACCTTCCAGGTCCAAAACGGGTTCGCTCAACTGCTGCAAAGCATGGAGCACTTCGGTCTTGCCGGCACCGGTAAAGCCATCAATAATGCGGTAGGCCGACTGATCCTGCCAATGGGCGATCACCCAATGACGATAGGCCTTGTAGCCTCCCTCCAGCAACACCACATCAAAGCCGTAGAGCTCAAGCAGCCAAGCCACGGCAGCACTCCGCATTCCGCCGCGCCAGCAATGCAGCAGGACCTTTCTATCCGGTTGGGCGGCCATCATTGCTTCCACCTCCTCTACCATCGTCCGCATCTTAGGCCCGAAGGCATCCAGGCCAATCTTGATGGCGGCTTCGCGGCTCTGCTGCTTGTAGGCGGTACCAATAG
>JAMIQN010000136.1:0-6245 GCA_035914595.1 Chitinophagaceae bacterium
CCTATTTCAACCGGAATACTTTTCTGTTTGCCTATGCTGGAAATAAGCAGTTTGCGGGCGAGTTTGTGCAATTAGCCCCTCGTTTTGACGCGCTGGCATTTGCAGAATACTACGTTGCAGCGGCGTTTGATATTCGTAGCGGTGGTGAGGGATGGAGCATCAAGCCGGCGGTGCGTTTGAGCTACCTCACGGGCCAGGCCAGTGTGGACATGCAGCAGCAGAACGATATTTCCGTTTATACCGATCCGCAGGGGCGCTATCTGGATTTCAGCTTGAATTACAACATCAACACCAGCCTCGGTCAGGATTCGGTTACTTTGGACGGCTCCACTTTCAATGTGAACGAGAAGAGCATCGGAAGCGGATTGGGAAGCGGCATCGGGGCCGATTTGGCCTTGCGCCTGTCGCCTCATCCCGGCCTGCAATTCTGCATCGGTGTAATGGACCTGGGCAGCATCCATTTTTCTCATGCGACCAATATGTACAATCACAGCACCTATCGCTATGAGGGTGTGGAGGTTGATTTCACAGACAACCAGAGCCTCAATCTGGATTCACTGAGCTCATTTGCCCGACCACAGTACAGTCATAATGAATACAGTGTGCGTTTGCCGGGGCGCCTCATCCTCGCCGGTTCGCTGGGCTTGGGTGCCGCCGAAGCCGCTGCAGGAACGTATTTCCACCATCAGCTCAGCGCTCTGTACGTGCAAGGTTTTAAGGATCACCTTGGCTCAACCACAGTTCCTTATGTGGGTTTGGGCTATACCTACGCACCTACCACCTTCCTGCATCTTGGTGTCAATGCAGGGGTGGGTGGTTCGATCGGGTTTCAGCTGGGGCTGGTTGGATCCGTAAAGGCGGGGCCTTTGCTATTGGGCTTGCAGTCAGGTAATCTGCTGGCGCTTGTGTCGCCGCGCTCGGGTAGAGGCGCCGATGGCGGGTTTTTACTGGCCTTTGCTTTCTAAGAAAGCAGCCATAAGTCTCTGTAAGTAATCAGGCTGCGTAGTAGAAGCTGGCACCTGCGGCCTGGGCGGGACGGGTTCGCCGCTCCTTTTCTTCTTTCATCACAGCACGGAACACCTTGCTGAAGAACTCAATAGCGTCTTTCGTGAGCACCTTGGCCGTGTTGTAGAGTTTCATGTTGCTGCCGTTCTCCTTGAAAGCATTGACTTCCAGAGGGGCAGGACATAGCCAGTCGGGGATGAATTCCCGGGGTATGTCAATGGCGCATAAGACAACGGGAGTATCCATTTCCGGATCCGTTTCAAGCTGATAACGGACGGGGATACGGCAGATTTCACGCGGATTGCTAATACGCTGGTGGGTTATAGAAACGCTGCTGTCCATTAACATCAAAGTTTTAATCGAATATAGCCGGTCACATGGTAAAATAATACCCGTTAACAACTGATTAAGATGATACTTACACTATTTATTGAATTTAGGTCCGTGACTTATGCATTTCAGGCATTGCCGCTTTATTACTTATTTGAAAATTGTATAGGGTAGAATTTTGCTCGCAAAATGATTGGAGGAAAACACGACTTCAATTACGGAATGGAATCGCAATCCAAATATTCTGAACGAGTTAACGAGCGGGCAACAAATGAAAGCTTTTGCAGTCACAAAATCCGATAATGAAAAACGATAATGTGCCAAAAAATGTCCGGATCGCTGCAGCCAACGGCTTATGAAAAAATCTAACTTTCGCCGGATATTCCTATTTGAAATTCCCTTCCCAGCACTCTCAAACACATTCTGGCATGAAAGACGCCTTAATCGTTGAAACTCTTGTAGAAGTGCCCCTGAGCACTGCCTGGCAAATCTGGACGGAACCGGAGCATATCACCCAATGGAATCGCGCTTCCCGCGACTGGCATTCGCCGAGAGCCAGCAACGATCTTCGCCCGGGTGGTCGTTTCAACTATCGAATGGAAGCCCGGGAAGGGAATTTCGGCTTCGATTTCTGCGGATGCTACGATGTGGTAGAGCACGAAAAGCGCATCGCCTACACCATAGATGACCAGCGCAAGGTTGAAATTGAGTTTATTGCAGAGCCGGGGGGCGTCCGGATCCGCGAGCAGTTTGAGGCGGAATCGCTACACAGCACAGAGCAGCAGCAATCCGGCTGGCAAGCCATCTTAGACAATTTCAAGCGATACGCAGAAAGCAAACGCTGAGGCGCTTGTGCATCATTTGCGCAGCATCCAAAACACCAGAAAACAGGCAATAAGCAACACCAGCAGCACGGCCACAGCGATAATACCCGCCTGATTCATTCCCCTCTTTCTCCGAATGCGGTGCCGCCTTCCCACGCGCTTCCAGAGCCGGGCCAGCAGCCGTGCGCGCATCCGATGTGCCTCAGCCGCGCTCAGCGCTTGCAGGCCTTCAATCGCATCACTCTCCATGCCTTCTGAAGACAGCAACTCCTCTATGTCGCGGCGCTCGGGCCCTGCCAGCCTGCCTTCCAAATAGGCCATCAGTTGTTCGTCGCTCAGCGTATGTCGCTCGGTTCGGCGCTTCCATATGTCCCGATAGTCTTTCATATGCTCGTTCTTCGACTAAGGATGATTTTAAGATTGCGCTTGCCGTTTTGGATATAGCTCTTGACCTGAGCAAAACTATATCCCGTTGCAGCGGTGATTTCCTGATAGCTTTTTCGCTGGAGGTAAAAGGCGCGGATGCAAGTCTGTTGCTCCGGCCCTAATTCTTCAATTGCTTTTTCGAGTTCGGTGAGATGCAGTTCGTGACGCAAGGCATCCTCCAATGGTTCTGCATCGCCGGCCACTTTTTCCAATGAAGATTCGGGCGCCAGCGGGGCTGCATCACGCAGGGTTTGCAGGCAATGATTTCGCGTCAGCACATAGAGCCAGCCTTTGAAATTGATGATTTCTGCCTGCGGCAAATGGGTCAGTGCTTTGAGAAAAACCTGCTGCACAGCATCCTCCGCCAAGGCTTTTTCCTGAAGGTATTTCATGGCCACACCCAGCAACAAAAGGGCGTAGCGCTGTAAAAGCAAGCCCAGCCAGTAGTTATCAGCGCTCTGCCGATACCGAAGGAGCAACTCTTCGTCTGTAAGATTGGTATGGTGTGAGGAAGACTGCACGGAGAAGCCAAAGTTGCCGTTCCTTATTCAGACACCTTTCCACCTGTCTTTTCATAAGAGCATTTTGTGCACAAGCTCGTCTGCCATCGGATTTTCATTCGCTAAATGGTTGAGGATAACAGGTGGTGAAAGAATGCTGCCCAAAAACAACGAGGCCGCCCAGAAATTCCGTGACGGCCTCGTTCAATTTAAAAATTCAGTGGTGCTACCGCCGATAATTCTTCGGTGCATGATAATAGCCGGTTCCATGGCCGTAGCCCTGGCCGCGGTGCCAGCCGGGTGCCCGGCGGTGGTTCATCCCTACGTCCACGCCACGACGACGTGCGCAGGATTGGAAAACGGTCAGCAGCACGAGGGCAATGAGAAAAACGGAAAGATGTTTCATGCGTCTTAATAGTGCGTTTCGACAGGCAATATAAAGAGGTCAGCCGAAAAGAAAGGTGATGAACTCTGCAGATACGGCATGAAATCGCCCGCATCCCCGCTTCCGCTTTCTGCAAATGCCACTGTTCTGTTGGCTGTAATCTTGCATCCCCTTTGCCTCATGAGCCTCACCGACTGGCTAATCACGCTTTTTATCGAAATCAAAAACACACCGTTGCTGGAATGGCTGGGCGTGGCTTTTGGCGTGGCTGAAGTATTGCTCGCCAAACGCAACAATGTGCTCCTCTATCCCGCCGGCATCATCAGTGTGTTGCTCACTTCCTACATTTTTTTACGGTCGGGCCTGTATGCCGAAAGTCTGCTCAACATCTACTACCTCGTCATGAGCATCTACGGCTGGGCGGTGTGGGTGAAAAGCAAGCATCATCCAGCCCTGCGCATCACGGCAGCCGGTCGGCGCGACTGGCTCATCACCTTGGGCATCATCGCGGCGGGCTTCGTGTTTCTTGCCTTTGCCCTTCAGCATTGGACCAACTCTTCGGTGCCTTACTGGGATGCCTGGGTGAGTGCTACGGCCTGGGCTGGCATGTGGTTGCTCGCAAGGCGCAAGCTCGAAAACTGGCTCCTGCTCAACATCAGCAATGCCTTTGCTATTCCCTTGCTTTTGCACAAGCATCTGCCGCTCTATGCTTTGCTGACTCTGTTTCTTTTCATTATCGCCATCCAGGGGTTTTTTCATTGGAAAAAGCTCCTCTCTTCTCAAAGCAGCGAGCCGGCTGCATAGCACGAAGATTTTCACGCACCCAATTCAATGCCTCAGCAACCCAAAATTTCAATCGCGCAGCGGGCCTTGCTCGAAAATGAATCGGGCGAAGCAGAGCGGGCGGGCCGGCTGACAAAAGCCCAGCTCGATTTACTCACAGACCTGCGTGCCTTCCGGATGTTTCTGCCTGAATCCATGAATGGGCTGGGCATGGAATTGCCAGAAGCATTGCGCTTTCAGGAATCTATGGCACAGATAGATGGAAGCCTCGGCTGGACGTTGACGCTTTGCGCCGGTGCTACCCTTTTTGCCGGTTTCATGGAGCCTTCATTAGCCGCCGATTTACTCGCTGATGCAAACGCTTGTTTTGGTGGTAGCGGGGCCTGCACGGGAACGGCGGATGTAGAGCAGGGAGGCTTTCGCATCAATGGTTTTTGGAAGTATGCAACCGGCGCGCCGCACCTGACTGCTTTCACGGCCAACTGCCGTATTCGTCGCGAAGGGAAGGAGCTACGGGATGAACTCGGCGCGCCTGTTATTCGCTCCTTTGTCTTTCTTGCGGAAGAAGTGTCTATTCATCGGGACTGGCGCACGATGGGGCTTTGCGCTACTGCCGGAGATGCTTTTGAAGTAAAAAACCTTTGGGTGGCATCGAATCGTGCTTTTGATATCAGCCCGCAATCGGCACGACTTTCAGCCCCAATTTTTAAATACCCTTTTCAGCCTTTTGCCGAACTGACGCTTGCAGTAAACCACGTCGGTATGATGGCACATTTCCTCACTGCTTGTCGTTCCATTTTTCAGCGGCGCGCTGCGCGAAAAGGTCATGCAGATTTTTATGAGCGCTTGTTTCAGGAGGCTGAAAAGACCTTCATGTTGCAACGTAATTCCTTCTATCAGGCTGCGGACGAATCGTGGCAGGAATGCCTGCAAACCGGAACCTGTAGGGAGGCGACGCTACTTCGGGTAGCTCAGGAAAGCCACGTCATTGCACGTCTGGTACTGGAGCAGGCCGCCCATCTTTTCCCGTACTGCGGCATGGAAGCAACGAAGCCTGAATCTGAAGTCAACCGAATCTGGCGAGACCTGTTTACGGCCAGCCAACATAGCCTGCTCCGTCCAATAGGCTAATTCAGGAAAATTGAATCATTGCGCAACCCCTACCACCTTGTAGGTGTCTCCGTCGCGCTTCACTTTCATCGGGTCCACGCGGTAGCGACCCGTTGCATCGCGTATCAGGGCATTGTTGACGCGGATCGCATCATAGAGCCAGAAAGTATCCTTCGTGCGGGTGTTGACGTACAGGTCCGGCTCCAGCAAATCGCTGCGGTTGTAGATACCGTTGAGGTCGTCGTAGATAAAGGTGAAAGCCTTGCCTGTATTCAGGTCGCGGTAGGTGTCCGTTTCTGAAATATTCGGGTTGCGTTTATGGTCGGCATTGTTCTCGTCCTGATGCTCATTATCGAGCGAAGCATGGCCTTGAAAAGCAAAGCCCGCAAGCAATACCAATACTAGTACTACCAGCCCCGACAACCTCATTCTTGATCTGCTTGATTTCATGATGCAAAGGTTCGCGAAAATAAGAACCTGCTCATGTGTGGGCGTGACGAAAAGGTTAAGAAGCGCCTTGCAGCACCGGCTAACTGATTTTACCCCAATAGGGTTGTTGGCCGCTTCCTTCCACCAATGCCCGAATGCCGGGATGCCGCTCTAATAGCGGGTCGGAGGCCAGCAAAGCCTGCGCTGCTTCGCGCGTGGAATGGAGCAGGCCTGCATCGGCTACAATGTCTGCCAGCTTGAAACGAAGGGCCCCGCTTTGACGCGTACCATACATATCGCCGGGGCCGCGGAGGCGCAGGTCAGCTTCTGCAATTTCAAAACCATTGGTTGTGTTGACCATGATCTGCAGGCGCTGAAAACTGTCTTCACTCAGGCGGCTCCCACTCAGCAGAATGCAATAGGACTGGTCAGCGCCACGGCCCACGCGGCCAC
>JAMIQN010000137.1:0-5553 GCA_035914595.1 Chitinophagaceae bacterium
AAGGATAGCGGCTTTCGATGCTGAAGGACATGTAGGCCAGGTCTTCGCGGAAGCAATGATGGTTGCCGATGTTGTGTTTCAAATCCAGAAAAGCAATGGCATCCTGGATGGGCCATTCCTCAAGCCCTTCGGGCACCGGTGGCAGGATGGGATTGGGTTGCCGGCCTGTCAGTGCGGTCCATTCGTGCACGGAAATACCTCCGCGTTGATACCAATAAAAATCAGTGAGTTGCTTTAGCTCTAAGACGGTTTTGAGCTTTGTCAAAAAGTGTCCCGATGGAGGGATGAACGGCGCTGCCCAGGCCATTTTTTTGCGCTGTTGCCAACGCTGCCAGGTGAAATAATAGGCATAGCCGCCAAACAATTCATCGGCACCGGCGCCATTGATGATGACCTTGTATTGTCGCTGCCTTAGGAAGCGGGCCGCCAGCATTTGCGGGTCAATGCCGGCATAAGGCTGTTCATAGTGGCTGAGTGCAAGCGGAATTATGGATGCAAGCGCCAATATATCTGCCTCATCCACTTCGTGTATCAGTCCCAGATGGCGGGCTGTTGTCTGTGCCTGCGGCAATTCATTGAAGGCAGTCAGCGCTGCGGCGAAGCTCATGGTGTAGGCATGCCAGCCGGGCCGCAGTTCATTGGAGATAGCTGAAAGCAGTGAACTATCTACACCGCCACTGAGCATTGAAATGACGGGTGCGTCTGCAATCATCTGGCTCTCAACGATGCGCTTCAGATGCGCCTCCAAAACCTCGGCAGCTTCCTGTTTTGAAATTTGGATTTTGTGCTCCGGAAAAGGAATCTCCCAGTAAGTGTGCTCGAGACTGTGGCCGTTGGTTATGTCTATCTCGAGGTAGCAACCGGGTGCCAGCGTGGATATTCCTTCAAAACAACTGGCGGGTGCCGGTGTAGCCTCGAGGCGGCACGTGGCGAAAAGTGCGTCCCAGCGTGGCTTTGCGGAGATTTGGCCTGACGCAAAAAGCGCTTTGATTTCAGAAGCCCAGAACAGCACCCCTCCCTGCCTACAATAATGCAGTGGCTTGATGCCCAGCCGGTCGCGAATCAGAAAAAGGCGACGTAGGCGGAGGTCGCAAAGAGCAATTGCAAACATGCCATTGAGGCGATGAATGAACTCGATCCCGTGTAGCTGGTAGCCGGCCAGAATGACTTCTGTGTCGGTCTGGGAATGAAACTGATAGCCCTGTTGTTCCAGCTCTTGGCGCAGCCTTTTGAAATTGTATATCTCGCCATTGAAGGAAAGAGCAATTTGCCCGTCGGGCGACAACATGGGCTGGTGCCCGGATTCGGACAAATCCAGAATGGAAAGGCGGCGGAAGGCCATGCCACAAGGCCCGGGTGCCGCACTTTCGAGCGGTGGCAATGAATGCCGTACTTGCGGAACCGAGTCGGGGCCGCTGAAGAGCCGGAATCCTGAACTGCCGGCAATTGCGAAACCTTCATCATCCGGGCCGCGGTGGTGCAAGGCATTGCCCATTCCGGAAAGGACGGAAGGAGCCACACTGTTGGAAGACCAGGATAAGAAGCCGGCAATACCGCACATAAGATTTTGTCTGCCTGGGCCTAAAGTCGCCGCTGCATTTTAAGCTGCCTATTGCGTAAGCAACGAAAAGCGGCTTCGTGCCGGAAGTGGCGCGAATATATCATGAGTGCGCGGAGCGGGTAAGGCAAGAATTCGGGCAACACCTTGTTCGCATCTTTCAATGCTTCAACTTTAGCAAACCAACGGTTTAGCGAAAATTTGGTTGGGAGCACGTACCTTTTTGTCGAAAGGCAGCATAGCAATTTCAAAAAGACAAGGTTGCGCCACATGCATTTCACATCCACCCCTCAATGAATATTTCCATGTTTGGAATTCATCCGCCCCGCCTCTTTTCCAACCATCCTAAGACTTTGGATTCAGGCGATTCAAATGAAGCCTTCTTCTTGCAACTACGAAAAAAGGAGTATGGCCGTCTGGACCGAGCGCACCATGTATATCTGGATTATACCGGCTCCAACTTGTACCCGCAATCGCTGGTAGAGGCGCATCAACGGTTTTTGCAAAACGCCGTATTGGGCAATCCTCATTCGGTGAATCAGGCCTCCATGCTTTCGGAAAAATATGTGCACGAGGCAAGGGAGAAGGTGCTCGATTTCTTTCATGCGAAAGACTATTACTGCATTTTCACGGCAAATGCATCGGCGGCTTTGAAGCTCGTTGGGGAGTCATATCCATTTTCATCGGATAGCCACTTTTTGCTCACAGCCGATAATCATAATTCTGTGAATGGGATACGGGATTATTGTCGCGGGAAGGGCGGAAAGTTTACGTATGTGCCGATGAATGCAGAAGATCTTACCATTAATACCGAAATCCTGAGTGAGGAATTGGCGAATCATGGGCAGGCGAGCAATCGCCTGTTTGCATTTCCGGCTCAATCGAATGTGTCTGGAGCGAAGCACAATCTTGAATGGGTGAAGGCTGCGCAGAAGCAGGGATGGGATGTATTGCTGGATGCGGCAGCCTTTGTGCCCAGCTCTGTGCTGGATTTGTCGATCGTTCAGCCGGATTTTGTTTCGATGTCGTTCTATAAAATTTTCGGCTACCCTACGGGGATTGGATGCCTACTTGTTCGGAAGTCGAAACTGGAAAAGCTGCAAAGGCCGTGGTATGCCGGTGGAACAATTACGCTGTCGGCAGTTCGGTACAGCAGTTATTTCTTTAAATCAGATCATGAAAAATTTGAAGACGGCACTGTGAACTTTCTGGATATTCCGGCCATTACGAACGGGCTTCGCTTCATTGAATCGGTAGGCATGAAAAATATTGCAAAGCATGTTCGGTATGTAGGCCATCGCTTTCTGGAAGGAATTGCCTCGTTGAAGCATCGAAATGGGCAGGCTTTGATTCGATTGTATGGTCCGCAAACTGAGGAGCACCGTGGGGGTACTTTCCTTCTAAATTTCTTTAATGATCACGGCCGGTTGATTCCATTTCAAACGATTGAAGAAAAGGCGAATGATGTAAATATCTCGCTGCGTACGGGCTGTTTCTGCAATCCGGGAATTGATGAAACGAACCATTGTTTGTCGGGAGACCAGCTTAAAACCTACTTCACCACTCGTGCGCATGGTGATTATTTTGACTTTATCAAGTACTTGGGTGAGATGCGCGGAGCCGTAAGAGTTTCTTTAGGCATAGCAACGAACGAAGCAGATATTCAGTCGTTTATCTGTTTTGCAAGAAGACTGCTGACTTGAAGAACTGATGAAAATTTGGGGATGATGCTTGCGGGATGGGGAGGATATTTCCCCCCCAACGAAAAAACCCCCACAGAATCTGTGAGGGTTTTAGGGATAATAAATTATGGCAGCTACCTACTCTCCCACGTCACGCGGACGCAGTACCATCGGCCATGGCGGGCTTAACTACTCTGTTCGGAATGGGAAGAGGTGGAGACACCGCCGGCAAGACCACCATAAGGTCTTGGGGAAGCTGGCTGCCTGGTGAGGAACCAGGGGCGCCGGGCTTTCCGCTCAGTAGGGTTGACATATTGAAGACGAGAGCAGAAGGGGAACCGGTAGAGGGGTTCAAAAAAGCGGTGTTTTGTTGTTGGAAGAAGCTGAATAGAAAAGGAGCTACGGCTTTGAACCGTTGAATCTTGTCTTTGTTGTTGGCTTATTAAAAGGGTTTTGCTTTAGGGCATTGCCTTTTAAATAAGGTTAAAGCTTACGGGTCATTAGTACTGCTCGGCTACGGCTGTTGCCAGCCTTCCACCTGCAGCCTATCAACGCAGTCGTCTACTGCGACCCTTCGTGTGTAAGTAAACTCATCTTGAGGTTGGCTTCGCGCTTAGATGCTTTCAGCGCTTATCCTTTACTGTACGTAGCTACTCTGCATTGCACCTGGCGGCACAACAGATACACCAGCGGTACACGCGACCCGGTCCTCTCGTACTAAGGTCACATCCCCTTCAATTTACTAACGCCCACCACAGATAGGGACCGAACTGTCTTGCGACGTTCTGAACCCAGTTCACGTGCCACTTTAATCGGCGAACAGCCGAACCCTTGGGACCTTCTCCAGCCCCAGGATGTGACGAACCGACATCGAGGTGCCAAACCTTTCCGTCGATATGAGCTCTTGGGAAAGATCAGCCTGTTATCCCCGGAGTACCTTTTATCCTTTGAGCGACGGCCATTCCATTCTGAAAACCGCCGGATCACTTTAGCCTGCTTTCGCACCTGCTCGGCATGTCCGCCTCACAGTCAAGCTCCCTTATACTAATGCGCTCTACGCATGATTACCAACCATGCTGAGGGAACCTTTGCGAGCCTCCGTTACGCTTTAGGAGGCGACCACCCCAGTCAAACTACCCACCATGCAATGTCTCCCTCTTGTAAGGGATTAGACCCTAAGTAAACGAAGGCTGGTATTTCAACGGTGACTCCTCAAGACCTGGCGGCCCTGACTCAATGTCTCCCAGCTATGCTACACATCGTTTACTCAAGATCAATGCAAAGTTGTAGTGAAGGTTCACGGGGTCTTTCCGTCCCGTGGCGGGTAACCGGCATCTTCACCGATACTACAATTTCACCGGGCTCGTGGAGGAGACAGCGTTCAACTCATTAGACCATTCGTGCAGGTCGGAACTTACCCGACAAGGAATTTCGCTACCTTAGGACCGTTATAGTTACGGCCGCCGTTTACTGGGGCTTCGGTCACAAGCTTTGGATTGCTCCGAACAAGCTTCCTTAACCTTCCAGCACCGGGCAGGTATCAGGCTCTATACGTCATCTTTCGATTTTGCAGGGCCCTATGTTTTTGCTAAACAGTTGGTTGAACCATTTTACTGAGACCACATCGCTGTGGTACGCCTTATCCCGAAGTTACAGCGTTAATTTGCCTAGTTCCTTCTCCACGGCTCACCCGAGCGCCTTAGAATACTCATCCCAGCTACCTGTGTCGGTTTGCGGTACGGGTTGTCTTTACCATAACTTAGAAGATTTTCTCGCGGGCGGGTTTAGGGTTGCTATCACTAGGGCCGAAGCCTTTGTGTACTATCAGGTTCGTCAAGACGGACGGATTTGCCTATCCATCTTATAACTACACCCTTTAACGCACTATTCCGTAAGTGCGCGAACCTTTCACTTCCCTGTCTCTCCATCGAAGTAAAAACAAGTGCCGGAATATTAACCGGCTTTCCATCAGATTCCCCTTTCGGGTGCTCCTAAGGTCCCGACTAACCCTGATCCGATTAACGTTGATCAGGAACCCTTAGCTTTTCGGCGAGAGGGTTTCTCACCCTCTTTATCGTTACTTATACCTACATTTTCTTTTCCGGACGCTCCAGCATACCTCACGATACACCTTCATCGCTGACCGGAATGCTCCCCTACCAATCTTGCTCTTAGAACAAGATT
Source organism: Chitinophagaceae bacterium (assembly GCA_035914595.1). GTDB lineage: Bacteria > Bacteroidota > Bacteroidia > Chitinophagales > Chitinophagaceae > UBA1952. Next base: position 5,425 of record JAMIQN010000137.1, read on the forward strand.
CTATCATTTCGGCGATTGCTTTGATGCCCGATCATTTTCCGCGCCCGGACCCTCGACCAGTGAGCTGTTACGCACTCTTTAAATGAATGGCTGCTTCCAAGCCAACATCCTGGCTGTCTTAGGATTCGA
>JAMIQN010000138.1:0-11368 GCA_035914595.1 Chitinophagaceae bacterium
CTGGGCCTTCCTCCGAATGTTTCGGTCCCAGGCGGCTGGCCCAGCCTGCCATGCCCACGCCGGTGTCGGGGTGAATGCGACGGTACAGCCATTGTAGTGCCCGATTACGAAGGGTAGCCTTCAGCAATTTATAGCCTCGGTCGCCGGGGCCTAAGCCATCCCCGTGGCCAATCAGAAAATGCTTGCCGTTATACTCCCGACGGATAGGATGATGATGCACAGGAATATCCAGCTCCTCTTCGAAATAGCCCCGCATCCAGAGGTCATGATTGCCGGTGAAGGCCTCGATGGCCAGGCCACTGTCGCGCAATTCGGCCAGCTTACCCAGGAAGCGGGTATGCCCTTTCGGGATGACATTTTTGTATTCAAACCAGACGTCAAATAAATCGCCGACGAGGTAGAGGATGGCAGCGTCCCGCCGAATCAGGTCCATCCATTGGCAGAGCCTCCGTTCACGGGCCAGGGAGCTTTCGCGGTTCGGAATTCCAAGATGGAAATCCGACGCGAAATAGACTTTTTTACCGGCAGGAAGCTGCATGGGGGAAGGGCGCGCAAGTTACGCCGCCGCTGCCGTGCTACCATTGGAGGCGAAAAGACGAAGCAGCATCAGGCTTCATCAGTAAGAATGTAGAGTGCAGGCAGGTTGCGGCCCAGGCCGTCGTAGTCAAGGCCGTAGCCCAGCACAAAGACGTCCGGCATTTCAAAACCGAAATAATCGGCATGTACCTCATGCTGCAGGCAGGTAGGCTTTAAAAGGAAGCTTGCAATTTTCAACGAGGCCGGCTGGCGCTGGCGTATTTCCGGCAGGAAAGCATGCAAGGTTTTGCCGGTGTCAATGATATCTTCCAGGATGATGACGTGGCGGCCCTGCAACCTTTCTTCCAGGCCAATGGCCGTCACCACCTGCCCCGTCGAGCTGGTGCCTTTGTAAGAAGCGAGTTTGATAAAAGAAATTTCAGCTTCGATGCTCAGGTGGCGGAACAGGTCGGCGGCGAAGATGAATGAGCCGTTGAGGATGGCCAGCACGATGGGGCGCAGGCCGTCATAATCGCGGCTGATGGCGGCACCTAATTCAGCTACCCGAAGGGCAATCTTTTCGGCGCTGATATAGGGGCGAAAGTTTTTCCCATGAACCTGCATAAGCTCGGACGATGGCATCGGACGGAAGCGTTGATGAAGTTGCAAAGGGAAGCTGCCCTGCCGGAAATGCCAAGCCCGAAAGCGCGGGCCTTCAGGAAAATGCAAGCTTTCTTTTGGGAAAAAAGCAAGAAGACCTACAAATGGACGGCGGAACTGCCATGCACGGCATCGGCCAGCTCTTTAATCAGCATCGGGTCCTGCTCGATGGCATTGCCCACCACCACCACTGTGGCGCCGGCTGCAGCGGCATTGTGAACGGCTTCGGGGTTGCGCATGCCGCCGCCTACAAACAAGGGCAGGGCCGTGTGGCGACTGACTTTTTCAATCATTGCCGGAGGCACCGGAACGCGGGCGCCGCTGCCGGCATCCATATATAGAAGGTGCAGGCCCAGCAACTCGCCGGCCCAGGCAGTGCACAGAGCAATGTCTGATTTGTTGGCCGGGATGGGTGCGGAATGGCTCATATAAGAGACCGTAGTCGGTGCGCCACCGTCAATGAGCAGGTAGCCGGTGGGCATCACTTCGAGGCCACTGGCACGCACGGCGGGGGCTGAGCTTACATGCTGGCCGATAAGCAGCTCCGGATTGCGGCCCGAGATGAGCGACAGATAGAGTAAGGCATCTGCGTAGGGCGTCACCTGTGCGGGCGAGCCGGGGAAGAGCACCACCGGAATGTTGCTTTCCGATTTAAAGCGCTGGATGCTGGCGTCCATCTGATGCGCCATTACCAGAGAGCCGCCCATGAGCAGGTAATCTACGCGGGCATCGTTGCAGAGGCGGGCCAGGGCGGGCATGTCCGAAGGCGCCACCTTGTCCGGATCCACGAGGACGGCAAAAGCCGCCCGGCCTGCGCTTTTGAGGCTGCGCAGGCCGGGTAGCAGGGGTTGATTATGAGCTGACATTTTGGAGCGAGCAAAAGTGCCCAAAAAATGCCGGAAGAAAGCCGGGAGAGATCAGGCTTTACGACGCAGCTCGTCACGGATTTCCATCAGCAGTTGGTCGGTGCTGCTGGGGCCGGGAGGAGGAGCAGCAGCTTCTTCCTTCTTCCGGTTGATTTTGGCGAAGCCGCGCACCATCAGGAAGAGTGCCAGGGCGATGATGAGGAAATTCAGGATGGCAGCCAGGAAGTTGCCATACTTCACTGCCCCCCAGGCCAGCTTGTCCAGGTCTTTGACGCCGGCAGCCTCCAGAGCGGGTTGCAGGATGAGTGGGGTGATGACATCATTCGTGAGCGAAGTGATGATGGCACCAAAGGCCGCACCGATGATGACGGCTACGGCCAGATCTACTACGTTTCCCTTGAGGGCAAACTCTTTAAAGTCTTTGACGAATCCCATATGCAATATTGGTTTTGAAGAATTAAAGAAAAGAAATGAGTGGGAAAGACAGCCTTATTTCCTTTCCACAAAGCCGGCGGTATTTCTTTCACCAAAGAAAAAATATACGCCGGAAACTATTTTCCCGTGAATCGTTTCCATAGCTTTGCACCCGCAATAACGAGATGGACACGCAGAGTAAAGTAATGACGGTGGCGATAGAGGCCTTTTGCCAGTATGGTTTCAAGACCATCACAATGGAGGAGATCGCGAAGAAGGCAGGGATTTCCAAGAAGACCCTCTACCAGCATTTCGCCTCTAAGCCGGAGATGGTAGCGGCTGCCATGAAGTGGCACGGCGAGCAGATGGATGCGGACCTGCAACGCGTTACCGACGAGGCCGAGAACTCATTAGAAGCAATGGTTCGGGTGAACGCCCTGATTCTGAAAATGTATCGGCAGATCAATCCGATTGCGCTGCTGGAGTTGGAGCGCTTCTTCCCCCTGGCTTGGAAAAGCTTCCGCGAAAAGCTAATGAAACAGGACATTGGCAAGATTCGGGACAGTATCGTTCGCGGCCAGGCTGAAGGGCTTTACCGAGCAGAGCTGGACGCTAACCTATTAGCCTGTTATCGCCTCGAAACATGCCTGGTAGCTTTCCGCCCTAATTCGCTCTTAGCGCAGCAGTATGCACCCTACGCCGCCTCGCAGGCCATCCTCGAACATTTCCTCCACGGACTGCTGACGCCCAAGGGACAGAAGCTCTACAACAAATACGCTGACAAATACCTCAAGGAAACTTCCAGAATATGAGATTCAGAACCCTCTTGCAGCTCTGCATCATCGCCGCCATCGCATGGCCGCTGACCGGCTTTGCCAAGTCGGAGCCGACCACGGAGCAGCCTTTACGCCTGAGCCTGCAGGATTGCATTGACTACGCCTCACAGCATTCGGACACACTTCGGAATGCGCGCCTCTCTATTCTGAAACAGCAGGCCGTCAATAATCAGGTGCGGGCACTGGCACTGCCGCATATCAATGCCAATGGCCAATACAGCGATTATCTCAATCCGCAGAAAATGCTGGTTCCGATGAGCTTTTTTACCCAGAAGCCTGAGGATGCAGACAAGTATGCGCCCGTTCAGTTCAGCCCTTCGCATGCTGCAAGTGCTTCGGTTGCCGGCAACCAGACCTTATTTGATGGCTCGGTGGTCGTTGCGCTGAAAGCACGTAAGGCAGCGATGGAAGCCGTTCGCGAGTCGGCGAATTTGTCAGAAGAAAACCTGCATTACACCATTCAGAAAGCCTACTTCGCCGTAGTGATTGGCGAGCAACAGTTCCGCACGCTCACCGCCTCCCTGGCTACTGCCCGCGACATGATGCACGATGTGCAGGTGCTGTACAATACAGGCTTCGCCGAAAAAATAGATGTCAGCCGCAGCCAGGTGCAGATTACGAACCTGGAGACGGACAGCATTCGCACGGCATCGCTGCTGGAAACCGGCAAGCAGGCGCTGAAGTACACCATCGGCATGGACCTCGACCAGCCCATTGAGCTGACCGACACCTCCTTCTCCGAAAGCCTGAGCGCTGCTTCGGCCTTGCTCACCGAATCCTTCGACCCGGATACCCGCACCGAAATGCGGTTGGGAAATACGGTAGTACACTTGATGGAATACAACCTGAAACGCTATCAGCTTTCGGCATTGCCCACGCTGAGTGCTTTTGGCAACCTGACTTATAACTACGGCTCCAACTCCTTCAGCGACCTCACAGAGTTTCGCAAGAACTATCTCTTTTCAACCATGGTGGGCCTGCAGCTCAACGTGCCTTTATTCAACGGGTTGGCACGCAGTAATCAGGTGCGCGAGGCAAGAATTGATTTGGAGATGGCAAAGAATCGCCGCGACTATCTGGAACAGAGCCTGGCCTTTCAGGCTGCTCAGGCCCAAACCACTTTGCGCAATGCGCTGCTCGCCTCCGAAAAACAACGCCGCAACCTGACGCTGGCCACCGAAGTAGTGGATCTCGCCCGTAAGAAGTTCAAAGCGGGTGTGGGCTCCAATCTGGAAGTGAATCAGGCCCAGACGGACCTGCTGCTGGCCCAGAATAACTACTACAGCGCCATGCTGGATGTTGTGAACGCACAGGCGGATGTGCAGAAGGCACTCGGCCAATTCAAACCCTAAGATTTTTCAAAACCCCCCCCCGCTCCTTTCTCATCGCCCCCACACGAGATCATTCCATGAAACAAATTATCCCCATCCTGCTTGCTGCGGCACTGTTTGCTGCCTGCGGAAAGACGGAAGAATCACCCGCGGCCCAGCTTGCCAAACTCAAAAAAGAACGTGCGCAGATAGACGCCAAAATCCAGGCACTCGAATCGAAGAATAATACGGACTCTGCCAAGCCAACTCCGGTGACTGTGCTGAACCTGGAGCCCGGTCTGTTCCGCTCCCACATTGACGTACAGGCCACTGTTGCCAGCGATGATAATGTGATGGCCACGCCCAAACTGATGGGTACCGTCAACCGCGTGTTGGTACACGTCGGGGAGCAGGTGCGCCAGGGCCAAACCCTTGCCACGCTGGACGCTGCCGCCATTGACCAGCAGATAGCAGCTCAGGATGCGCAGATTTCACTGCTGCAATCGCTGTATGAAAAACAAAAGAACCTGTGGGCACAGCAAATCGGAACGCAGGTGCAACTGCTCTCTGCCAAAACGAATTATGAAGCCGCTACCAAGCAGCGAGCTGCCCTCGTGGCCCAGCGCGATATGTATCGGATCGTGGCGCCCATCTCCGGCACTGTGGATGTGGTGGATGTGAAAGAAGGGGATGCAGCCCAGCCGGGCGGTCTTCGCGGCATCCGCATCGTGAACATGGGCAAACTGAAGGTGGAAGCCAACCTCGGTGAGGTGCATTTGGGTGAGGTGAAGACCGGCGACCCGGTGACGCTCATCTTCTCGGATGTGCACGACACTTTGCATACCCGCCTCAGCTACGTGGCCCAGTCTGTAGATCCCGTGTCGCGCGCCTTTCAGGTGACGGTGAAGCTGGGCGCCATCAAAGGCATGCACCCGAATATGAGTGTGCGGATGCGCATCGCTAATTACAGTGCCGACCATGCATTGGCGGTTCCTGTTTCGGCAGTGCAGCGCACCGGCACCGGCGATGTGGTGTTAGTGGCGGATGGCAACAAAGCGAAAGCCGTGAATGTGCAGACGGGTCGCAGCGATGCAGGTATGGTTGAAATTCTGAGCGGCCTGCAGGCAGGTGACCGTGTGATTACGGCAGGCTATGAAGACCTGGACACCGGCTCGCCCATCGTTGTGCAATAGGAAAGCAACAGCGCAAGCACTGAAACGAAACCAATAACCGGAGAAGTCACTGTCAGTAAGGCTTCCGAGGCCCCCAAAAGTTCTGCTATAAGAAAGGAATCAAAATGTTTTTCAGCGCCTTTGTCTCCCGGTGCGCCGGGGCATGTGCCGCGTCACGAGTCTCTGAGGAGGCTGACAAGATCTGCTGAATCCCACCGCGTCCGCCTGCCGACCAGCCACAGTGCTGGCGGTAGGAGACCGGACGGAACCGACTCTTTTCCGAAGGCAGCAAAAAGATATTTAGCAAGCACCGAACACTTACTCCTGGAGAAGGGCCGTCAGCGCCTTTTCCCCGAAACCAAACTCAGATGAAAGACAACAGCAACAAAGAATTCTTCCTTTCATCGTGGGCGATAGACAACCGGACGGCGGTCTATATCCTCACCATCCTCATCACGCTGGCGGGCCTGTTCACCTACATGAACCTGCCCAAAGAGCAGTTCCCGGAAATCAAGATGTCGCAGATCATCGTGCAGACGGTGTATCCCGGCACCTCACCCGAGAACATGGAAAACCTTGTTACCAAGCCGATTGAAAAGGAGGTCAAAAACCTCACCGGCGTTAAGAAGGTTACCAGCAATTCCTTCCAGGATTTCTCGGTCGTTATCGTTGAGTTTAACCCAAACGTGAAGGTGGACAAGGCCAAAGAGGAGGTGAAAGATGCCGTGGATAAGGCCCGCCCCGACCTGCCCAACAACCTGCCCAACGAGCCTGAGGTGAAAGACATTGACCTCTCCGAGATGCCCATCATGTACGTCAATATCTCGGGCAACTATGACCTGAAGCGGCTGAAGAAATATGCCGACCGCGTGAAGGACCGCATCGAGGAAATGAAGGAAATCAAGCGGGTGGACATGGTGGGCGCACTGGACCGTGAGATTCAGATCAATGTGGACCTCTACAAGATGGCGGCGGCCGGCATCACCTTCGATGATATTGAGCGCACCGTCGCTTCTGAAAATCTTTCGACCACGGCCGGCGAGGTGGCCATGAACAACCAGAAGCGCATCCTGACCGTCCGTAATGAGTTCAAAAACATGGACGATATCAAAAAGATTATCGTCCGTAATGCGCAAGGCTCCGCCGTCTATCTCCGCGACATCGCCGACATCGAAGACTCTTTCGAAGAGCAGAAAAGCTATGCCCGCCTGGATGGCAAGAACGTCATCACGCTCAACGTGATAAAGGCCAGCGGTGAAAACCTGATCAATGCCAGCGACAAGATTCAGGCATTGGTGCAGCAGATGAAAAAGACCGAGCTGCCGCAAGACCTCAACATCGTGACGACCGGCGACCAGAGCGAGATGACGCGCACCACCCTGCACGACCTCGTCAACACCATCATCATCGGCTTCATCCTCGTGACCATCATCCTGATGTTCTTCATGGGGGTAACGAATGCCCTGTTTGTGGCGCTGAGTGTGCCGCTGTCCTGTGCCATTGCCTTCCTGGTGATGCCCTCTATCGGCTTTACACTCAACATGATTGTGCTCTTCTCCTTCCTGCTGGCACTGGGCATCGTGGTGGATGATGCCATCGTTGTGATTGAGAACACGCACCGGATTTTTGACAACGGAAGAATGCCGATAAAAAAGGCGGCAAAAGTGGCTACCGGCGAAGTGTTTCTGCCCGTGCTGAGTGGTACGGCCACCACGCTGATGCCCTTCGTGCCGCTGGCTTTCTGGAACAGCCTGATTGGCGAGTTCATGTTCTTCCTGCCTATCACCCTCATTATCACACTGGTAGCATCGTTGCTGGTGGCCTACGTGATCAACCCCGTCTTTGCGGTTGACTTCATGAAGAAGCGCAAGGAGCACGAAGACCGCAAGCCCCGATTCAAAAAGCGCGACCGCATCCTGCTGATCATCTTCCTAAGCCTGGCCGCCCTCTGCTACCTGGCCAAAGCCTGGGGACTGGGCAACTTCATCATATTCATCTACCTCTTTATTCTGCTGGAAAAATTTGTTCTTGAAAAATGGATTCATGCCTTCCAGGAAAAAGCCTGGCCTGCCTTCCGTGCCTGGTATGTGAAATGGCTGAAGCGCGCCCTGCATTACCCCTGGGCTACGATGGGCATTGCCTTTGGCATCTTCATCTTTTCCATCATTCTGGTGGGCATTCGCAAACCCAAAGTGGTGTTCTTCCCCAGCGGTGATCCCAACTTCACCTACGTCTATCTGAATATGCCGGTGGGCACCGACCAGGCCTATACCAACACGGTGCTGGACAGGCTGGAAAAGCAGGTGGATCAGGCCCTGCGCGATCCTAAGACCGGTAAGATGACGCCCATCGTAAAGAGCGTGATTGCCAACGTGACAGTCGGCGCCGTGGACCCCACCTCCGGTGAGATAGGCGACTTCCCCAATAAGGGCCGCATCACCGTGGCTTACAAGGAGTTTTCAGAACGCCACGGCATTTCATCCGCCGAGTATATGGAGCGGATCCGAAAGGCGGTACAGGGAACACCCGGCGCCGTCGTAACCGTGGATAAGGAGCAGGGCGGACCACCATTGCCCAAGCCGGTGGTGATAGACATTACAGGCGACAACCTGGATTCGCTCATCGCTACTTCCGAGCGGCTGAAGCGCTATCTCAAATCCAAACGGATTCCCGGTGTGGAAGAGCTACGCTCTGATTTTCAGGCCAATAAGCCCGAAATTATCTTCGACCTGGACCGCGAACGGATGAATGCCAATGGCATCAACACCGCTCAGGTGGCTATGGGTCTGCGTACTGCTGTTTTTGGAAAGGAAATTTCCAGATTCCGCGACGATAACGACGACTATCCTATTACCCTGCGCCTGGCAAAAGGGCAGCGTGGCGACCTGAGCGCCATTCAAAACATGCCCATCATCTACCGCGATATGGGGATGGGCGGCGCTGTGCGTACCGTGCCTGTGTCCTCCTTTGCCGACCTGCGTTATGCCTCAACCTATGGAGGCATCAAACGCAAAGACCAAAAGCGGATCATTTCGCTGTCATCCAACGTGATTGGAGGCTTTAATGAACAGGAAGTGGTGAACGCCGTGGCTGCCGAGCTGAACGGATTCCACGCACCCTCCGGCATCTCGATCAAGATGAGTGGCCAGCAGGAAGACCAGGCAGAGACGATGGGCTTCCTCGGCAGGGCCCTGATGATTTCGGTGGCGCTGATCTTCCTGATTCTGATTATTCAGTTCAATTCCTTCTCACGAACGCTGATTATCATGAGTGAGGTGATCTTCTCCATCTTCGGTGTGCTGCTGGGTCTGGGCATCTTTGGCACCACCTTCTCCATCGTGATGGGCGGCATCGGCATTGTGGCCCTGGCAGGTATTGTGGTGCGGAACGGCATCCTGCTGGTAGAGTTTATGGACCTGATGATCAAAGATGGTATGAGCTATTACGATGCCATTGTGGAGTCCGGCAGGACGAGAATGACGCCTGTGGTGCTGACGGCAACGGCTGCCATCCTGGGGCTGATCCCATTGGCGGTGGGTTTGAATATCGACTTTGGCGCACTCTTCTCCGAGTTAAACCCCCATATATTCTTTGGTGGAGATAGTGCGGCCTTCTGGAGCTCCCTTGCCTGGACCATGATCTATGGACTTGGCTTTGCCACCTTCCTGACGCTGATTATTGTGCCGGTAATGTGCCTGCTGAGTTTCCGCTTCAAGAACTGGCTGCGCCGGAAATTCGGGAAAGACACGATGCCGGAATTGCCCCTGCAGCCCAAGGCCGAGCCGGTGGCCGCTGCAATGGACTAATCCCTTTTTTGAAAGGTTGATGGAAAGCTGCCTGCCTCTCTTATGAAGCGGGCAGTTTTTCTTTTAGGGGGAACGGCCTTGTGCTATGAAAATGACCTGCGTAATTTAGATAAATTATAGTTTCTTTTCCACCCTGTGTCCATCGAATTTTATTCGATATGCGCTATGCGCTATATCAGAATGCGAAGGCCTAAATTCCTTAAAACCAAAGGCGAGGAACAAATTTTTGACTTTTTTTCTTAGAGATAAGAGAGGGGGGTAAGTTGCGTATATTTGGGAGTTAGCTGCCATTTTAGGGCGACCGTCCAAACATTGAACTGACTGCAAATAACGACAGAATAAATGAACGACTTTGACAAATACTACAATGGACAGTTTCGCAACGACCTTCAAAGGTTTTTTGCGACTGTTCCTGATGACAGTAAATTTCACGAAGATAAAGAACTCAAACAAGTTTACTCAATTCAATACGGACGATTAACACAAGAACATAATCATTTGAATTTTCTAACGACCAAGCAAGATAAGATAAATTTTGCCGTTGCTTTGTTCTTTACAATCTTAGTTGCCGAAGTTTGTTACACTCATTTTAAATCGGACTACCCGATTTTTCGACAGCTAACACGCTATCCAAAATTTATTGGCAACTGTTTGACAATGTGCCGTTATCATTTGCACCCAAGCGACATTTTCATTGCAATGAATAAAGACAAAAAAGGTTCTTCAAACGACTATCTTGTATTTTACGACACCTTTTCCAATGCTATTCCGATAATGGAACGAGAAACAATAGATTTTTTCTCACGATATTTGACGACTATCAACGTAAAAGTATTTTGGGAATATTGCACCAAAGAATTTCCGTATAAATTAAACCAACAAGTAAACAATGGATGACAACGAAATTTATAGCGACAACATCACCAAAGGTTCACGAATTTACTTTTTTGACATCAAAAAAAGTGAGAATGGCGACTTGTATCTGAAAATTTCCGAATGCAAAAAGACCGCTTCGGGCTTTGAACACCACAGGCTAATGATTTTTGACGAAGATTTGAAAGACTTTGTTGAAACACTTAAAAAGTCGCTGACAAAATTCAAAGAACTCAAAGAGCCAAAGCAAACTGACGGCAAAACATATTCAGTAGAGAAAATCAGAGAAACACATCAACAGGCATACTTGCCTTGGGCAGCAGAAGACGACAATAAACTTGAATTACTGTTTTGTGAAGGCAAAAAAGTGAAAGAACTTGCAGAAATATTTGGACGAAACGTAGGAGCAATTATTTCACGAATAAAGAAACTTGAACTTAAAGAACCAAAGCAAGCTAACGGTAAAACGTATTCGGTAGAGAAAATCAGAGAAATACATCAGAAAGCATATTTGCCTTGGACAGCTGAAGACGACAACAAACTTGAATTGCTATTTTGTGAAGGCAAAAAAGCAAAGGAACTTGCAGAAATATTTGGACGAAACGTAGGAGCAATTAATTCACGAATAAAGAAACTTGAATTTAAAGACAAATACGGGGAATGACCCCTCTATCTCCCAACGATAAAGAAGAAAAACGGCAGCTATTGGCGTTTGGCTTAATGGCGGGTGATGTGATTAATTAAAAATTTTACTCCGCATCAACTTTTTTGAAGTGTTAAAAGTTTTGAGTTCTGAAATCCGCCACAGCACCAAGCTCCAAAACGTCATGAGTCGATATAAAAATCCGCTCGAAAATCGAAACATTTGACTATTTTTGCTAAAATTTGACTTTATGAAATTACCGCATCCTATTC
>JAMIQN010000139.1:0-16366 GCA_035914595.1 Chitinophagaceae bacterium
CACCGCGGTCACCGGTGCCCGTTGTGTTGCCTTCGCTGGTGCCGGGCAGGGTAGTAGCCGCAGAGTTGCCGCCGCGGCCATTGCTACCGGGATACACATAACGCGGGCGTTGGGGCTGCGTGCTGCGCGCATTGGCATTCGAAGTGTTGTTGCTGCGGCTTGCCTCGTGCCGATTGTTGGTCGTTGTCGCATTGCCGCGATTGGCCAGGGCCGTGCTCGGTATCGAAGGAGCCGCGTCATCATCCGTGCGCTCCACATCGGCTGCTGAGGGGGCCGCCTCGGCAGCCCGTCGTGCCGCACTGGAGCTGGAGGCAGGATCTTCCACATCCATCGACTGGTCGGTGCCGCTGCCGTTGTCCGAGGTGCCGAGGTTCACCTCCATACCCATCTCGACAGGTGCCGGTTGCTGCGCCGGCAGATTGAAATGCCACAGCAACAACAGCAGCAGAAGCAGGCCATGAATGGCCACCGTGATAATCAGGGGGCGCGGCTGCACCAAAGGCTCGGAAGAATTTTCTTGCATGGAAATCGGTGAAGGCTTTTCAAAATTAGCGGCATTGCAGGCAGCCCCCGTCCCGCCTGTAGGCGCCCCTTCAACTTTGTATTCTTTTTCAGATATGCGGCTGTGAGCAGGAGTTGCAAGGGATACATTTTAATTAAGTCAGCAGGATTTCGCTACCCGTCTTCCGTTGTGTCACTCACTTCAGGGTTCGTCAGTCTAAGCGGCTTTTCTCATGCTTGCCATTCTGGGTGATGTGCCTATGTTTTGCACCGGCCGGGACGGGCAAGGGCACCTACTTTTACGCCATGCTTCGCCGTACCCTTGTCTGGCTTGCGCTGCTGCTGCCCTTTGCCGCAGGCGCCGCCTCCGGAGATGACGAATGGACGTTAGAGCGCTGTGTCGCCTACGCTATTTCCCACAATATTTCCATCCAGGAAAGTGTCCTCAACGAGCGCCTGGCAGCCCTGCAGCTACGCCAGAGCCAGCTTTCACAATTGCCCAACCTCAATCTGAGTGGTGGCTACGGTATTTCCTATGGCCGCTCCGTGGACCCCACCACCAACCAGTTTGTAGATGGTCATTACGACTTCACCTCTCTGGCCGGCCAGGCCGATGTGCTCTTATTCGGCTGGTTTCAGAAGCGCAATCTGATTCATAAGAATGACCTCGCGCATCAGGCTGCCCAAAGCGACCTCGACCAACTGAAAGATGATGTGTCCGTTAATGTGGCGACAGGTTTTCTGAGAGCTTTGCTGGCGCGGGAGCAAATCGGCGTAGCCCAAAAACAGGTACAACTTTCGCAGCAGCAGCTCGCGCAAACTCAAAGCTTTGCCGCCGCCGGCAGGGTACCGCAACTGAACGTGGCCCAGCTCAGCTCTCAGGTAGCCAACGATAGTTCCGCCCTTATCTCCGCCATCGCTGATTACAAGGCTTCCATCCTCGACCTGAAAGCCCTGCTCAACCTCGACTTTGACACGCCCTTTTCCATCGCTCCGCCCAACATTGATCCGGCTTCCCTTTACGACCTTACCAGCTTTTCTGCTGCCGAAGTTTTTGAAGAAGCACGCAAACATTTTGGTTCCATTCGCGGTGCCGAATTGCGCGTGAAGAGCGCGGAGAAAGGTTATGCCGCTGCAAAAGGAGCACGCTGGCCGCAACTTTCGCTCAGTGCGCAGGCAGGCACCAACTATGCTTCCACCTTCAAAGACTATGGCAATCCCTACGTGACCGGCAGCCAGACTATCGGTTATGTGGATGTAGGCTCCCTCATCAATCAGCCGGGCGCACTAAACCTACCCGTGAAAGCACCGACATATACGATTCCGGAACTGGGCACAACGGCACTCGGCACGCAACTGGAAAACAACTTCCGCCATACCTACACGCTCAATCTGAACATCCCCATCTTCAATGCCTGGTCTGCGGCAGCCAACGTGCAACAGAGCAAAATCGCCATCGCGCAGCAACAACTTGCCCAATACAATACCGAGCTGAAGCTGAAGCAGGACGTGTATAAAGCGGTGAATGATGCGCACAATTCACTCGAGAAATATCAGGCTGCCAAACGGGCGGCATCGGCGGCGGAAGAGGCCTACCGCTTCGGCGTGCAACGCTTCGACCTGGGCCTCACTTCGATGGTAGATTACTTGACGCTGCAGAACAATCAGTATCGTGCAGAGGTGACGGCATTGAGTGCGAAGTATGACTTGATTTTTCGGCTGAAGGTGATAGACTACTATCGCGGCCGCAGTCTGCGGCTTTGATTGCTTCCTACGATTTCAAACGATTTTTTTTCATGAGCATGAGTGAGGCCACATCCGGCCCGATGGATTTAAGCCTGTTTCGGACAGTGCTGGATGAAGCTATTGCGGCAGCCGGCGCCATCATCCTGCGCCGCTTCCAGGGCGACTTTCAGGTGAATCATAAGGAAGGCATCAATAACCTCGTTACCGAAGTTGATAAGCAATCAGAGGCTGCCATCATCAAAGTGATTCGTGCCCATTTCCCCGGCCATACTATTCTGAGTGAAGAAGCCGGATTGCTGGAGCAGCATTCCGATTTTGTCTGGCTCGTGGACCCGATAGACGGTACCGTCAATTTCGCGCACGGTATTCCGCTCTGCTGCGTCAGCATTGCTCTGGCATATAAAAAAGAATTGTTGCTCGGCTGTGTTTTCAATCCGATGATGCAGGAGAAATTTCTTGCGGAAAAAGGCAAAGGAGCCAGCCTGAATGGCACGCCGATTCACGTGTCGAAGAAGGATGATTTTGCAAGAGCCTGCCTTGTGACAGGCTTCCCCTACCATCAGCCGGAAGAGGGCGACCATCCCGTGAAAGCCTTTGAGCGTGCCATTTTGCGCGGCCTGCCTGTGCGGCGTCTGGGCTCCGCAGCGATAGACCTTTGCTGGGTAGCCTGCGGGCGCTTCGATGGTTTTTGGGAGTACTGTCTTAGCCCTTGGGATATTGCGGCAGGTTATCTGATTGTGGAAGAAGCAGGCGGCACCGTCACGGATTTCAGCGGTGCGCCATACGACATCTTTGCGCCCCAAACCCTCGCGACGAATGGGCTTATTCATGAACCGCTACGCCGACTGGTGCGCCATGAAGAACCTGTGTGAAAGCTTTTCTTCCCGCTGTCGCGACACTTCTTTTCTCTGTTGCCCCAACTGAATTTTTTCCATGCCTCAACGAACAGAAATAGCCAGCCTTGGAGAGTTTGGCCTTATCGAACATCTGACCCGTGAAAATGAAACCGTGAATGCCGGCACCCTGCTTAGTGTGGGCGATGATGCAGCCGTGATTGATCATTTTGGGCGGCAAACGGTGATCACTACAGACCTCTTGCTGGAAGGGGTCCACTTCGACCTAACTTATGTTCCGCTCAAGCACCTCGGCTATAAGGCTGTTGCTGTAAACCTTTCCGACCTCTGTGCGATGATGGCAGTGCCCACGCAGATTACGGTGAGCATTGGCGTGTCCAATCGCTTTTCCGTAGAGGCGCTGGATGAACTCTATTCTGGCATCTACGCAGCCTGTGATCGCTATCAGGTGGACCTGGTGGGCGGCGACACTTCTACGTCTCTGCGGGGGCTGGTCATCAGCGTTACTGCCATCGGCGAAGTAGCGCCCGACAAGTTTGTGACCCGTGCCGGCGCACGCCCCAACGATCTGATTTGCGTGAGTGGCGATTTGGGTGCAGCCTACCTCGGCCTTCAGATTTTGGAGCGTGAGAAGAAGATTTATCTCGAACATCCCGATTTGCAGCCGGAGCTTTCTGCACATACTTACTGTCTCGGCAGGCAGCTCAAACCCGAGCCGCGTACCGACATCGTCCGCTTCCTCAATGAAAGCAGCATTACCCCAACCAGCATGATTGATGTGTCCGACGGGCTGAGCTCTGAGCTGCTGCATCTCTGCCGCCAGAGCAAGGTGGGCTGTGTGGTGTACGACGATAAACTACCCTTACACGCCGACGCAAAGGAGGCTGCAGAAGAACTCAATCTGAGCGCCGTTACCTGCGCACTGAGTGGTGGCGAGGACTATGAATTGCTCTTTACGGTGGCCCAATCCGACTATGAACGGGTGTCGAAGCACACCGACATTACGGTGATTGGCTACGTCACTGAGAGTGAAAAAGGAGCCTTACTGCAAACAAAGGCGGGGCCTTCACACAAGCTGGAAGCACAAGGCTGGAGCGCGTTTCGCGGATGATAGAGGAGGAGCCGGAAGCGTGAGCAAAATGCAGACCCGGTGCGAGTGAAATGAGTTCGTTCGAGATGATTCCTGTTGAAAAACTTCTATTGCCCAACAGGCTGTTAAAAGGCCTCTAAAAGATTTTTCAGCCCAACCACCCGGCGCCAACTCCCGTCTCTATCTGCTTTCAGCCCCTTAATTTCACGCCGCCTCATGAAAAAAATCTTTCTTCTGCTTGCAGTATTGCTTAGCACTGCAGGCATTGCCGGTGCAAAAGACGGTTACAAGATCACCCTCAAATTCACCGACCGAAACCTCAAAGACAGTACGGTTTTTCTGGCCCACTACTACGGCAAAGCGCTACCTACAATCTACAAGCTTGACTCCGGCAAGTTTGACAAGAACAACACCGCAGTCATAGAAGGAAGCGAAAAAATTGTAGGAGGTATTTACATCATCCTCCTCTCTGACCACTCCACCTTCTTTGAGATTCTGCTCAACAATGGTGATGACATGAGCATCACTGCGAAGGCGGCAGACCTTCCCTCCAGCATAGAAGTGAAAGGCTCTCCGGAGAATGAACGCTTCATTACCTACGAACGTTTCCTGAAGCATTTTGGAGAAGGCCAGGCCAAGCTAAAAGCCGAACTGGTGGCAGCCAAGACCCAAGCCGATACGGAAGCGGTGCGCAAGAAAGCTGATGCTGCCAATGCTGAACTGGCAAAGTATCGTGCGGATTATTCAGCCAAGTATCCCCACACCCTGCTGGCGGATATTTTCGACGCCATCATCGTTCCTACGGTGCCTCCCGGCCCGCACTACCTGCCCAATGGCAAGGTGGATTCTTCATTCAGCTATCATTATTACAAGCAGCACTATTGGGATAAGTTTAATTTCAAAGACAACCGTCTCATCCACACACCGCTCTTTGATGCGAAACTGGATGAGTATTTCAACAAACTCGTTCTGCCGTATGTGGACAGTCAGAAGATGGAAGCCGACACCATCCTGGCGCGTACACACAATTCCCCAGACCTTTTTAAATACTCACTGTGGTGGCTGACGCGCAATGCCGAAAGCAGCAAGATCATGGGTATGGATGAAGTGTTCGTGCACCTGGTAGAGAAGTACTACATGAAGGGCGATGCCTACTGGCTGAGCCGTGAAGACCTCCAGAAATACATAGACCGTGCACAGAAAATTGCTCCTAACGTCATTGGTAATCTGGCTCCCGAAATCGTGATGCGCGACATCAATGGTAAGGAAGAAAGGCTCTCTGACGTGAAAGCGAAATACACAGTTGTCGTGTTCTGGACACCTTCCTGCGGCCACTGTCAGGAAGAAATTCCAAAGCTGGACTCTGTGTATAATGCCGTACTGAAAGCCAAGGGTGCAAAGGTGTTTGCCGTGCGCACGGAAGATGATCCGCAGCAATGGAAGGACTTCATCAAGAAGCATCACCTGGAAGACTGGATCAACGTGTGTGATCCGGACCACTCGAGCGACTTCCGTTCGAAGTACGACGTCTATCAGACCCCCATCATTTATCTGCTGGATGAAAACAAAATTATCCGTGGCAAACGCCTGGATCATTCCAACATCATGCAGGTAGTAGAAATGCTGGAGCGCCACAAAAAGCAGGCAGGCAAGTAATCCTGCCGGAATTGCTGCATCATGCATTGGTGTAGTAGAAGTGCCCATCCGCCGTATATCCGGCGCGTCAATGAAGCAACCATTTAACGAGTAACTGATAATGCACAAGCTGGTTCTCTCCTGCCTTCTGGCAGGCATGGCCACCGCCACCGTCCACGCACAGACCCTATTCAGCTACGGCAACAGACCGGTTTCAAAACAGGAGTTTCTGCGCGTTTATGAGAAGAACAACGTCAAGCAGAAAACCGATTTTTCAGAACCTGCCTTGCGCGAATACTTAGACCTGTATTCGCTGTTCAAGATGAAAGTGGCGGAAGCCGATGCCATGCATCTGGATACGGTAGCCAGCATCTCCGCAGAACTGAACAACTATCGCCGCCAGCTTGCCCGCAATTATCTCACCGATAAAGAGGTTACCAACAAGCTCATCAACGAAGCTTACTCTCGCCTGAAAGAAGAAGTGCATGTAGCACATATCCTCATTTCAGTGGCCCCCGGCTCTGCAGACACCGCACGTGCCTACAAGACGATTGACAGCCTATATGATGTTGCGGTAAAAGGCAAGGTGCCTTTTGCTACGCTGGCCGCGCATTATTCAGATGATAAGGGCACCCGCGAAAACGGTGGCGACATCGGCTTCATGACGGCCTTGCAGACTGTGTATCCCTTCGAGAATGTTGCCTTCACAACGCCGGTTGGAAAAATCTCCAAGCCCTTCAGAACGCAGTTTGGCTATCATATCATTAAGGTGATTGCGAAGCGGCCTTCGCGCGGACAGGTGGAAGTGGCTCAAATCCTTTTAGCAACCCCCAAGAGCAAGGGTGAAGAAGGAATTCAACTGGCCCGCCGTCGCGCGGATACGGTAGAGCAGCTGCTCCGTCAGGGCGTGCCCTTCGACACTTTGGTCAATCGCTATTCAGAAGACAAGATCAGCTTGCCGCAGCATGGTGTGCTGCCTCCTTTTGGCTCCGGCCAAATGGTGCCTGCCTTTGAAGACGCGGCCTTTGCACTCAAGAAGCCCGGTGACATCTCCGCCCCCGTGCAAACGGTGTATGGCTTCCACATCATTCGTCTGATTCGCAAGATTCCTCTGCAGCCTTATGATTCGTTGCGCCCCAGCCTTGCTAAAGCCATCGAAAATGACAGCCGCGCCGAAATAGCCCGCACAGAATTTCAGGAGAAAATCAAACGTCAGCATGGCTTCAAGGAATTCCCGCAGGCCTATGATGCCATCGTTGCGCGGGAAAAATCGCTGCCCGACACTGGAGTCCGCGCCCATGCTTTCATGGCGGAAGATTTCAAAGGACTCAACGAGCCTCTTTTTGAAATTGGCGGCAAGAGCTACCTGCAAAGCGACTTCATGCGCTTTGCGCAGGCTGCTACCGGCAGCCGCCTCAACGGGCCTAAGCTTCCGATCCTTCGCGAGGTGTACAAGCTCTATGTAGATCGTACGGTGAACGATTTTGAAGAACATCATCTGGCAGAAACCAACCCTGAGTTCCGCAACCTGATGGAGGAATATCGTGACGGCATTATGCTCTTCGATCTCATGGACCGCAATGTGTGGACGAAGGCCTCCAAGGATACCGTAGGGTTGAAAGAATATTACGCCGCACACAGCACTAAGTGGCAGTGGAGCCCCGGCTTCAAGGGTACGATCTATCATTTCAAGGACGCTGCTGCTTTGAAGAAGGGCCTGGCAGTGCTGAACAAGGATGCTGCCGCAAAGGACGAAGCTCTATACCGCGAAGTGAATACAGAAGGAAGCACAGACGAGCTCAACATCCAGCACGGACATTATGAGTTCTCTCAGTTCAAGGACGTGCCGCGCGCCGAAATCAAGGCTGGCAAGGTGAGCCCTGCCGTGAAGGATGCCAGTGGTGGCTTCATCGTGGTGCGTGCCGACAAGGTCTTCGATGCACCTTCTCCAAAAACGCTGGAAGAAGCACGAGGCTATGTGGTTGCCGAGTATCAGGATGCCTTGGAAAAAGCCTGGAATGCACGCCTTCGCGCGAAGTATCCGGTGAAGGTGGACGAGGCCGTATTTCAGTCTATGGTGAAGAAGAAATAGAGGCGGGCACATGCTTGTCCGCTTCTTCTGACCTCCTGCTAAAGCGTGGATACGTTGATCCAAACGGCAATGCCACCATGCTTGCGCGCGAGTTCTACCATGTCTGAAGTGCCGCCTTCTCCATCACCTCCCTGTCCGTCCCACAAGGCTAGCAAGGTCATGTTGATGCTGTCGTTAGATAAGGCGTTGTAGAGCATCCACAGGTTCGCTCGAGACCAAAAGTCGTAGGGTGTTTTTTTCTGCAACCACATCGGCAGGTTTTTCGAATCGGAAAGCACGCGATGAGGCAGGCCTGTGTAGAGCTTGTCGAAACGGTCTACCCAGTCATTGCCGGCAAAAGCAACCGACTCGACGAGGTAGGATTCTCGAGGCAAGGCGAGGAACATTTCAGTCTTGATGCCAAGCTCCGCGCAGACCTCATGAAACAGGATGTCGCCGCCACAGGCGCCTCCTGCAATGCCGATGATGTCGCGCCCTTTTTCCTGCTCCATTACTGCCTGAATTTTTTCTTTAATCGCCTGTCGTGCCTTTGCCTCCTTGGCCGGCGGAAAGCGAGGTGTCGGTCGCCCCGGAGCATCTATCATGTGGCCGGTAAAAAGGATGTAGTGATTATCCTGGATTTCATTCAGGTTGGAGCCCGTAACGCCCAATGCTGCATCTATATTTTCCGGCAGAATGTTCAGGCTGCGGAACATGAGCAACTGTCGAATCACGGCATTGGCCTGCATCTGATCGCAGCGGCGCATGATGCTTCCATAGGCAAATGCGACCCGCGCAGGATTGGTCGCCGTCAGCGTGATAAAATCAGCATAGGTGATGTCAAGCCAGAGGTCTTGTTGCGCCAAAGCCTTTAGGCGCGCGCGTTCCGACTCGATGGTATAGTGCAGGGCACCGACCACCTTCTCTCGTTCTTCTTTCAGGTTGCTCAGTCGCTCCTCCGCTTCTTTTGCTTCATCAAAGCGCAGGCTCCATACGTCGGGTTGTGCTTCTGCCAGGCTGATGACGACGGTGAGCAGGCCAAGCAGATTGATGCCCGAGTAGTAGTGATTCAGGTGCGTGCGATAGCCGATGCGGTAGTTGGCAATACTGTCTTCCCAGTAAGGAGAAGAAATGGCCACAACACTTCGTTGCTCCTCGGGAGCACTCAGGCATTCCGCGGCCCATCTGCTTTTTGCGTTGCGGCCTTTGAGTGCAAAGGCCTGTGCAAGCTCCATTCGGTTCATATCGGAGCCGGCGTGAAGGAGCTTTTCAATCGCCTGATCCGATTGCAAAAGAAGCTGTGCAGCCAGCGTGGAATCATGTCGCATATTGCGCTCCGCCAGGCGTTGATAAATGGTAGCCAGGCTTTCATTCGCTTCAAAATCTTCTGGCTTTTGTTCCAGCAATGCTTCCCAGGCCCATTGTGCGGGTTGAAAAGCATTCATGCGGTAGAGGTACCGGCCCAACAGGCGCATGGCAGGTCCGCGCCATTCAAAGCGAATACCTTCTTTGGTCAGCAGGGCCAGCCAGCCCTGATCGCCGGCAGCAGAAGCCTTGGCGGCCTCTTCGCTGAAATCAGGAGGTAAGGCAAAAAATCGTTCGGTGTCGGGAGCCTCCAATGTGGGCAACATATTGAAAACAGGGCTGTCCGTCTTGGAGGAGTTGATGCTTTCGCGAATCGCCGTCTTCAACGAATCCACCGCGGTTTCCGGCTGGTCTTTATTGTAGCTCACATACCGGTAGCCGATGATATCGAAAGGCGTCTGGTCATAGCCGGGGCTATTGATCAAAACGGTCGTTTTATCACGAAGTGCATTGCGAATTCCCAACTCGTAAAACACGTTTGCATTGTGCACCGTGATGTCGGCAATGACGATATCCGCGAGAAGCAACTCAGAAAACATGTCTTCGCGGATTTCGCCGGCACTGAAGATGATGCCGGTGGTGCCGCCGGACAGGCCCAGTGCCTGAAGCGCAGGCTGAATCAGCGCATCTTCCACATGGTTGAAGTCGTAGTCCTGAATTTCTTCGTTGCCATCATCCCTTCGATGAATCACTTTCTTGACGCCAAAAGGCCTTACGATGAATACTTGCATGGGGCTTATTTAGGGTTAGTATGCCGACGATTTTTTAGGGGTAAGGTCCTGCAGCCGCTGCCGGATGATTTCCGCCTGTTTCGGGTCTGATTCTTCTTTCAATGCGCGTTCCAGTATTTGCGCGGCCCGCGACCGGTCTCCTTGTTGTTCGTAGTACTGCGCCAGCAGAAGATAAGACGAACTGCGCCAGGTGCCGCTTGGGGAGGATGCGCTGATGTTCTGATTCAAATAACGGATCGCCTGCCCGGCATTTCCCTGCGACAGATATTGCCGCGCCAGTTGATAGCGTGCCTGCTGCACCTGCACCGGGTTTTTGCTACGCAGCCATTTTGTCCAGTCGGTTTCGCCAGGCTCTGCCTGTTGTTTGTAGTCCGGAGGATTGTTCGCGTTTTCTGGACCATCCGACTTCTGTTCTATCTCCGTTTGAGCCTTGGTGCCGGTCGGTTGGGTGGTTGCATTATTCTGCTGCCATTGCAATTGGAGCGCCTCTCTGCGGAACGGATTCGGAACGCCGGGGAGGGATTGTTTCCTTCGGAAAATGCGTGTTGCCGGCAGGCTGTTGCCTATCAAAGTCCGAAGCTCGCTGAGGCTGTAGTCGCGCATGTTGAGGTAGTTGCGATTCGTGAATTGGGTGATGAAAAGCACCCTGCTGTTTTGCCTGCCGGCCTGCAACTGCTGCATCAATCTGGCAAGCTCTGATGCCTGCAAGGGTGGATGCACACCATCCGTCTGTGTGACCGGAAGCTGCACCAGGCGCGGCTCTTGCTCATCATAGTCAAGTATCATCATGTTAGGGGTGGAACAGTCTGCATCTGCGTTCATGGCCTCGGTCGGGCTCGTCCACCCCGGTGCACAAAATGCCAGGTTGAAACCCTGCGGTTCGGCATTGCCAATGAACATGGCCGCATATCCTTTGGGGCCTTGCAACACGACCAGCAGCCTATCGCCACTTCGCTTGATCACCGTATCTATCTCGTAGCTCGTCCACTGCGTTTTGCTGCCTTCCGCATAATAAACGCGGCCCTGGGTGAGGTTGATATTGAGCCATCGCTCTGCAGATTCACTACGCCAGATTTCATTCAGATAGGAAGGCAGGCTATCGGCGGGGCCGGCAACTGTCGGTACCCCCTTGCGACAGGTGATGCTGAGAACGCCATTCGCTGTTCCGGCATCTATAGGAATGGTGAGAGGTACCATGCTCCCGCTGATGCTAAGCGTCAATGAAGCCTGTCCGGCGCTAAGAACTTGCATGGGCACCTGCGTGTGCAGTACCTGAGAAGTGGGGTCAAACTGCATTCCGTAAGGCCGACCCTCGGTTTGCAGGGTGGCCGGCAGCACCCGCAGCCGTTTCAGGCTATCTCCGCAACCGCTGAAATTTGTGTGCACTTCATAGCGAACAGGAATCATCTGCATCGAATCCACCCGATAGCAGCGCTTTAGCCAGGGAAGATGCTGTGCCGTCTCGCTGAATGAAAGCAGCGACCAGATGCCCATCAGGCTAAGGGCTGCAAGGCTTGTGGCTACGGCTTTCCATAACATCTTTCGCCGACTGCGAAGGTGATGTCGACGCTGCTCCTCGGCCGCTTCATCTTCCTGATGCCGGACAAAATGCTGCAGTGGCATTGTCTTGCCCTGAAGTTGTAAGGGCGTGCTCCAATTGCCGCCTTCCAGATACTTGCGTGCCGGCGCATCACTGATTTCACCCGCTTGCAGCATGACCCGAAATTTCTTGGAAAGGGCTTCCTGCGCAGCAAAACGAATCGGGTCGTGGGCATGAAGCACGAAGCCATTAATTGCCTCCTGCAATTCCTGTTCTGCATTGAGGCCTTCTTTGTTTTGGCGCAACGCATGGCTGCTTTGCATCAGGTCAAGAAGGGTCGCGCGGACGGCAATTTCATGTTCGGGCTCCAGCGTTTTGAGCAATTCCATCCGCAGCCTTTGCGGGAAACTTCCTTCGCGCAGCCAGGGGATGCGGCTCATCTGCAGTAGCTCTTCATAAACCGGCCCGGCCTGCCGCCCATATTGCCCCAGAATCGTTCGCCCAAAGGCTACGCACAAGTCCCAGCGCGGCTTAGGGTAAATACACAAGGCGCAAAGCCATTGTATCATCGCCGCATCATTGCTGAGGTAAGCACGCAATCCGGCAACACTTTTGAAGTCGTGAGGGTGGCTCCCGGTGTTGATTTCAATTCGGTCCCAGCGCGTCTTCCTTCCCGCCTGAAAATCGCCGGCCAAGTGCAAAAGGGCCGTTTCGTCTGCTGCTGCCAACAAGAAATGGCGAGCCAGGAGCTGTTCCCTGCTGCTCCATGCAGGACGTGGCAGCGGCGTGATCCAAAGCACTACAGACCAACGCTGCAATTGTTCGGTCAAAGCAGGCAGCAGGCTTCCGCCCAGCGGGTGCAAGAGGGCGTCACCGTCGCCCATGATGATGGGGATGGCAACGGGGAATTCATCTACTACCTGCCGCAGTGCGTGGCGATTCCCGGCCAGCGTTGTTCCGCATTGGAAGTCGTGGTCGTAGTAAAAGACCTGTGTGGGAATGCCTGCCTGCATCATCCATCGGGCCATTTGTTCGCAGAGCGAAAACCACAACCCCTGCGCCTGGCGTGCATCAATGAAAAACAGGTATTGCTGCATACTTCGCCGCGGTGCAAACACCAGGGACTCCAGCCCGCCTTTGCGAATGCTGGTGCGGATGCTGGCAGGTATATCCAAGCCTTGCACTTCCTCTTCGGCGCGGGTGCGTAGCATTTGAAAAAAGCGTCGCAATGATTCTCCCGGCTCCGGCTCATGTTTATTGGGGAAGGCAAGTTCCCAGACAGAGGCCGGCAGTGTGCTACGCGGTTCAGGTGGCTGTAGTGTCTGCGCGTCGGGTGTCTTCTTTTTGCGCCTCCGGCGAATAGAAAGAAAGGCGATTGCCGCCAGGCAAAGCAGGGTCAGATAATGCACGGCGGGACGTAGCTCGCGGCTCAACTCGGGCGCTTTCCCGGGCCGAATGCCGGCTTCAAACTGACTACTTGAATCCTCAACAACAATACTGATGGAACCGCCCTGAAAGCAATAGCCAAGCACCTCAGCCCGGCGTGGCACCGCTGCCATCTGATAAACGCCCGGGGTGTCGATACGGATCCGAACGCTGCTGTCGTTGACCCGTTCCAGATGACCGTAACCTGCAATAGCGGAACTATCCCAGCGGTAACCCTCGGGGCCTGCCGCCGGCTGTGAATGGGCACTTAGCAGGAATGTCTGGCCTACCGTTACCACATCGCCGGTTCCCGTGAGGGTAGTGGTCATGACGCCGGGGCAAACCCGCACTTCCTGCCGGAAGACAGAATGATTTCTTGCGGCTCCTTCCGCAATGGCACGTACCCGGTGCAGGCCCGCTTCGCGGAAAACATGATGCACCCGCAGGCCGCTCCCGATAGGCCCACGACCCGAATCTTCCCAGCTCACTTTCAGGTCTGTAGTGTCGCCTTCCCGGCCGGCAAACATGCCCGTGGCTACGAGGTCAAAGGTGTAAGGCGAATCAAGCGGCAGGTTTAGTGCGGGCGCCGTTTCCGGCAGGCGTAGCGGCGGCTTTTGCAGCAACAGATACACGCCGGCGGCCAGACCGAGCAACAGGACAATCCACACCATCCGGCGCATCCACGAAACCGGCTTTTGGTCCGGAACGGTAACGCGGGCAGCCTGCTGACGGAAGTATTGGGCGAGCACCACATAGCAGCGCTCCTGCTCCTCGGGGCGCGTGGCAATAATGGGGCTGATACGCAGCGCTAATGCCTCGGGAAGTTCATTGCCATACAACTCCAGAATCTTGAGCAGATGCACATAGTCATCCGTCGTGACCATGAAGCCGTTTGTGCGCAGCAACTCCACCAGACCCAGCAGCGGCGGCTGCGTGGCAGAAGCACCGGCAGAAGGGCCGGCAGCGCGTGCATCTGATTGAGGCTTGTCCATCGGGAGGGGCCGATGTGGGTTGTGAGGTAGAAAATGGCAAGGCTCAGGAGCGGGCGGCCTCTAAGTCGTCGGTCGTCTTGAGCAGAGTGGCAATACTGGCATCGTAAGCTGCGCGGGCTGCTGCATCAGTGGGTGGCAATTCCGGTTTTTCCAGCAGACCATTGAGGCGAAGCACGCCCAGCCAGTCCAGCAGTTCAGAGGTGCTCGGCTTCTTGGTGGTAGCCCTTTCGCGAAGCGCCATAAAGGCGTCTATGGCCTTGCCGATGGCGGCATCATAACGGGAGTCGTCGCCGGTCATCAGCCGCCTTTTTGCAATGGTGAGCAGCAGCGATTGAGGAAACTCAATATGAAAAAACACACAGCGGCGCAGGAAGGCGTTGGGCAGGTTTTTTTCTGAATTGCTGGTGATGATGACGGTGGTACGACACTGCCGGTCGCGATTTCGCCGTAGGCCGGCATTCAGCTCCGGCACGTAAAAGCTTCCCTGCTCGATTTCATGCAGCAGGTCGTTGGGAAACTCGCGAGGGGCCTTGTCAATTTCATCAATCAGGACCACACTACTGCGAGGCGTATCGGCCAGTCGCAGGCCTTCGGGTGTTTCGCTTTTCAGATTCCGGATACCCTGCCAGGCAGCCAGGGCCGGTGCCGTGCTGCCGTGGGTCTGTGCAATGGCCAGCCCTAGCGCATTCAGGCTGATAAAAGGTTTAGCCTCGCCACTGCCGCTGCGGAAATGCCCGACCGCATCATAGTTGTAGAAAAGATCGGCAGCCACCGAGGTGGATTTGACCGGAAAGAAGAAGGGCCGCTCGAGATAGGCATCGGCTTGGCCGGAGGTTTGGGCAGCGAGCTTATAGGCCGCCCAATAAGCAAACTGGGTTTTGCCGGTACCGGGTTCGCCACTCAGTAGTAGTGGTTTACCGAGGGCAATTGCAATTTCAAGCGCCTTCAACAGGCCTTCGGAAGGGTAGTAATCGCCGGGGTCTTCGGAAAGGCGAACGGCGTCTAAACGCAAGTCGCGGATGGGGCTGGACGGCATGGCGTGAGGTTTTTAGTAGAGGTTGATATAGGCCTGAGTTTCAGGAGCATTGGCATTCATCTTTCGGATGAAAACACCGATGCTGGTGTGGGCGCGTTGCATGGTGATGCCCGTCTTGGGCAGGTCGGCAAAGAAGTCGTTCAGGATTTGCGCTGCCGTGCCTTCATCGGGTGTGATGCGCTCCTGTAGCCAGCTCTTGATTTGCGACTTGGCAATCGGTTCGAGGCGGCTGAGGCTGATAGCAGTCTGTTCGGGTTCGGGTAGCAGCGCCTTGATTTCGGAGGCCCGGGCTGTAGCGGTGGCCTGCGTGGCTGCGGGGTCGGGGCTGTCGGGGTCTTCTTCCAGACAAACAAACACATAGGCCTGCCCGTCCGTAGCCTGACGGTTACAATCCTGAAGGAATTGCTGGAGGAAATGCACCTGAGGTGCTTCGATCATTTCGGCATCGCCGCCGATGGCCATGACCAATGGCTCTTTCCTTTCCTGCTGCACCGAAAAAAGCTGCTGCAGTGAAAGAGGCGGTGTGGGTGGAATACCCAGCTTGGTGTAGAGGCGCAGGAGCAGGCGTTGCAGATTGGCTGCATAATCATTGCCCGCGAAAAAATCATCGAAGGAGATTGGCTCGCCCAGTTTTTTCTCATCAAAAGAGAGCTGAAACAGCGCCAGACGGTTCACGAAGTTGTCGCAGAGTTCCGGGGTTGGCCCCTGCACGATGATGCGGCGTACCGGTGTAGCGGCCTGCAGGCAGCCCAACTGAAAATCGGAGGAAGCTACCTGGCGGTCGCAGAGGTAGGCCAGTTTTTCATTGACGCGCTCGCTGCGGATGAAGCGGCGCCCGATGGCCTGAGCAACCTGAATGGCCAGCTCCTTGGGCGTGTCGAAAGGGCGCGGCGTCAGGATGCCGTTGATGCTATTCCAAAACTGCTGAAGCCTGGCAGGGTCGGCATCTGAGGGCAGATTGGCCTGAGGCGAAGCCACAAAGGCCCAGACCTCTTTGTTGCATTGGCGCGCCATCCGATATTCCAGCTCAGTGTAGGAATATCCTTCCGGATTGAAGCCCGGGTCATTCGGGTCGCGGGCAATGCTGCCGTAGGTTTTTCCGACCAGCAGGATGTATAGGTCGCACTCTTTTACATCGGCCATGCACTTATCGTAAGCACTTCGGTCTTCCGCTGTGTAATCCTCCATGTTCAGCAGTCGAAAACTGTCTTTCAGCGGGCGGAAATAGCGCAGTACTTCCTCCCGATATGCTTTCAGATCCTGAAATGTAGAAGACAGATAAACCGTGGTCATAGGCTTGCTTCTTTCAAAGAAATAAAAACGACTTCATAAATGAGTGAAGCCTCATACGGGTTTGACAAGGACTTCTCCTCCGATTCT
>JAMIQN010000140.1:0-2117 GCA_035914595.1 Chitinophagaceae bacterium
GTAGGCCCCAATTTTCATCACCTCCACCGCTTCCTTTACATCGCTATAGCCGGTCACGATGATCACCGGCGTTTTCGCATAGTGTTCTTTGATTTTTCGAAGTAGTTCCGTACCGGTAATGTCGCCCAGCCGGAAGTCGCAAAGCACCAAGAGAGGTTCATTTGTTTTCAGCCATGTGACTGCTTCGGTACCGGATGAAGCTGTTGCTACTTCATAGCCCTGCCGTTTCAGAAAGCGGCTGAGCAGAAGGCACATGTCGTTATCGTCATCAATGACTAAGATCTTATTGGTCATTCCAGAAAATTCGGGCCGAAGGCTAATGGTAACAGTACTCGTAAAAATACTGAGAAGGCAGGGATTGCCCTTCAGGCGCGAACCGCGCGAATCTGCGCGATGGGAATGTGCATCTGATCACGGTATTTAGCCACCGTCCGCCGTGCAATGTTGTAGCCCTGGTCCGACAGGATATTGACCAATTGCTGATCGGTGTAGGGATTGCGCTTGTCTTCGTCCTGAATGGCCTCTTCAATGACCGACTGAATCACTTTATTAGAAATAACGACCCCCTGTTGGTCGGCGATTCCTTCGCTGAAAAGGTCTTTCAGAAAGACGATCCCAAAATGCGTATCGGCGTATTTGTTAGAAGTAATTCTTGAAATCGTAGAGATGTCAAGTCCGGACTTTTCAGCGACCATCCGAAGCACCATCGGGCGCAGCAGGCGAATGTCACCTTCCATAAAATAGTCGTGCTGGAACTGGACGATGCACTGCATGATCCGCATCATCGTGTCCTCCCTTTGCTTGATCGCATTGACGAACCATTGTGCGCTCTGGAGCTTGCTTTTGATATACTGCATTGCTCCACGTTCCCTCGATCCGACCTGCTCCGAGAGCTGCTCATACAAAGATTGATTCACGCTTACAGAGCCGGCGCGCTGGCTTTGCAGGTGTACCTGAATTGTATCTCCTGACCGCGAAATGATGAAGTCCGGAATAATGGTGCTTTTGGATGAAAGGTTCGTGCTGCTTTCCCGAATGGGATAAAAACTCAGGTGGCCGATAAAGGTTAATACACGCCGCAGTTCTGCTTCATCCAAGTTCATGGAGTGCTGAATTTTTTCAAACTGACGATGCATCAGGTCGTGGTAATGATCCCGAACCAGGCGCAGGGCTGTGCCTGCCTCACGTGCCGAAAAATGACCACGTTCCAATTGTAATTGAAGACATTGTTGCACACTCGTTGCACCAACCCCCACCGGCTCCAATTCCTGAATAACAGAAAGACCATGCGCTACTTCTTCTACTTCCACCAGACGTTGAAACAGGAAGGATAAGTCGTCCGCCACCTCATCCACATTGCGGTCCATCAGACCATGATCGTTGAGCGAATCAATCAGGTATTCGGTGATCTGCAATTCCTGCTCCGTCAATTCGCGGAGATGAAGCTGCTGGTGTAAATCATCTTTAAACTGAGTAGTGCTTGCAATGGCAATGGGAGGTGCTACGGAAGAATCGAAATAGTTCTGGTATTCCTGTTTGTAATCCGGCAGGTCACTATAGCCATATTCTTCCCAATCTTGATAGTCCTGAGCGGCGTCCTTATCAAGGTGCGTTTCGCCTTCTTCAATGGGTTCTTCCGTCTTCAATTCCAGAAATGGGTTTTCCTCCATCTCGGTAGTCATGCGTTGCTCCAACTCCAGGGAGGTAAGGAAATAGAGATTCAGTAATTGAATTTGCTGAGGAAGAATTTTTAGATGTTGCCGTTGGGTCTGCTGTTGTGCAATCATGGTCTATCTCACGTTTTTGAATTCGCTTTTCTGTGAAGCAATCGCGAAGCCAAACTCAGCCTCGTAAACATTTTTTTGAGCTCAAGGTCTAAGGCATTGAATGACGAAAGCCTGAACGAGGAAGCAGGAGCAATCACGCTTTGGGACAATGTGTGGAGCCTTGTCTGAAGTGTGGCAAGCCTTCCCCGCTTTGAGGTATTTTGGTCGTCTTCCCAATGAAATTCCGGCAGCGCCTTCTGATCAGCGGATTCATCGTCAGCTTTATGCTGGTGGCCGTTTTGGCGGTCGTTTCTTTCGTCGAAACCGACAGGCTGTGGACGCGCTCCCATC
>JAMIQN010000141.1:0-8747 GCA_035914595.1 Chitinophagaceae bacterium
CTTCTTGCTATCCTTATTATCCACCATGGGGTCACTGAAATTGTCCACGTGGCCACTGGCCTTCCAGGTGGTGGGGTGCATGAAAATGGCGGCATCAATGCCCACGATGTTTTCGTGGAGCTGGGTCATGCTCAGCCACCAGTAATCGCGGATATTTTTCTTGAGTTGTGCGCCGTACTGGCCGTAGTCATACACTGCGCTGAGGCCATCATAAATCTCAGAGGAAGGGAAGATGAAGCCATACTCCTTGCAGTGCCCGATGATCGCCTGCAGGTCCTTGGTTGTCGCCATAGGGCGCGAAGATATTTGTGCTTCACAGTTTGGGAGGGAAAGACCGTACGGCCCCGGCATGGCCTGTCTTATATTTAGCAAACATCAAAACGGAACCGACCATGCTCCAGCGACTCACTCTACTCTTGCTGCTTGCCGCAACCATAGTGGCTGCCCCGTTGAAAGCCGTGCAGGCAAAAGACCGCCTCGAAGGGATTTGGTACAATGAAGAGAAGACCGCCAAGATTGAAATCTACCTGGCCAAGGATCAGAAATTCTGGGGCAAGATTGTGTGGCTGAAAGAGCCGCTGCGCAATGGCAAGCCCAAGCTGGACGACAACAACAAAAGCGAGCGTTTGCGGAAACGACCTCTGCTCGGCCTTCCGCTTCTGCGGCACTTCGTGAAGACAGGTGAAGACACATACGAAGACGGCGAAATCTATGACCCGAAGAACGGCAAGACATATAGCTGCATCATTACCTACAAGAGCGATCAGGAGCTGAGCATCCGCGGGTATATCGGCATTTCACTCATCGGGCGAACGACCACCTGGACGCGGGCAGAATGAGCCTTTCCAGAAGCGGAAAATCGCCGGTTGAAATTCGGGGCGAGCGGCTATCTTTGCCGTCCTTTCGGAAGCAGGTGAAAGTCTGTTTTACTCAAACACAGTCAACAAGGTGAGGTGGGTGAGTGGCCGAAACCACTAGTTTGCTAAACTGGCATACGCCTTCAAAGCGTATCGCGGGTTCGAATCCCGCCCTCACCGCAGCAAAGAGACCTTCCAGGTTTCCAAAAAACTGGGAGGTCTTTTTCTTAGGGAAGTAGCGCAGTCCGGTAGCGCACCTGGTTTGGGACCAGGGGGTCGCAGGTTCGAATCCTGTCTTCCCTACTAAAGCAAGCATGGCGCTTGCTTTTTTTATGCGCATTCAAGCCGAGTTGGCGTTCCCTGAAAATTCAGGCGTTTTTATGCAGCGCATTGTCAGGTTCTGCTTGGGCTTTGAAATAGCGGGGATATATGCCGGCTGAAGGAAAAATTCAGCACAATTCTGCGGTGGAAAGGGCCTTTATTGAAAGCGGAAGTATTCGTGAAATAGCACCGACCGGCCTACTTCATAAGTCATTTTGATGAGCCATTGCCTGCCGGATGTCAAACCTGCGGTAGAAACTTATTTTCCTGCTACGAATGGCATATTTTGGAGGGTTGGAAGATTCACAAAAAGTTAAACTTCATAGCCCCCAACCCACAACAGATTTTCCTGCCATGCACAAAAGATTACTACACTCATTTTCGTTTGGGCTCAGCGTAACATTGGCCCTCATGATGGCGCTCGGAGGTCCATCGCGGCTACAGGCGCAGACCTACTACTTCCCCGGGTCGAATTACAACTACACCGGAGGCAATAATTCATGGCCTTTCAGTGCCGGAACTATGGGCGGCAGCTACATGTGCCAATGGCTGTACCTGCCTTCCGACTTCAATTCGACACCAACGGGCAATGTGTTCATCACGACGATCTACATCAAGCCGGGAAGCTCGGGCACGTACACGTATTCAAATATGCTGCTCAAGTTGGGCAACACCAGCCTGACCACTCTGACCAGCGGCACCTGGAATTCGGGCCTGACAACGGTGTATAATCCATCATCCGTAACCATCACAACGAGTTCCGGAAGCTGGCTTGCCATTACGCTGAGCACACCCTTCCTGTACACCGGAGGCGGGCTGATATTTGAGGCCTCACACCAGACGAGCATTGGTATTGGCGGCGGATTTACGATCAACCAGTATAACGTATCAAGTCGAAATGGGCGGATGTATGGCGTGCCTACCAGCACCAGTTCCAGTGGTGCGGATGTTGCAACGGCCGTATTCGGTTTTGACTGCATCCCTGCGGCCTGCAGTGGCACCCCAACAGCCGCTACTATTACCAATGCAGCCATGAATCCGGCCACGCCGATTTGTGCGGGGGG
This sequence comes from Chitinophagaceae bacterium, assembly GCA_035914595.1. Taxonomy (GTDB): domain Bacteria; phylum Bacteroidota; class Bacteroidia; order Chitinophagales; family Chitinophagaceae; genus UBA1952. The sequence continues at coordinate 2,243 of JAMIQN010000141.1, forward strand.
TACTGCTACACTTTCCGCGTCCAGCTCCAGTCTTGGTACCGGCATCACCTATCAGTGGCAATCGGGTAGTAGTTCCACAGGCCCCTTTACGAACGTTTCTTCCGGTTCCGGAGCTACTACTTTGAACTACACAACGGGTGCGCTTTATTCGACAACCTGGTTCCGTTTGGCTACTACTTGTACTAATAGCAGTATTACGTCTTACTCAACACCGTATCAGGTGTTGGTGGGCGCGCCGCAACCGGGTGCCATTAGTGGAGTTCCCACGTTCTGCCCCGGTGATGTGCTCACTTATAGTGTGCCGAATGTGCCGGGTACGACCTACACCTGGACATTACCAAGCGGCTGGACGGGCACTTCCACCGGCAGTTCCATCATGGTGACGGCCGGCTCTACCCCCGGAACGATTAGCGTGAGTGCGGCCTCCGCGTGCGGCAGTTCTATTGCACGAACGAAATCAGTAGCGGCAGGCAGTTCTCCGGCTACGCCCGGCGCCATCAGCGGGAAAGGCCTCGTCTGTAAAAATTCATCCTACACCTATACTGCTCCGGCAGTGCCGGGTGCTCAGTATTATGTGTGGTCGCTCCCGAGCGGCTGGACGGGTACTTCTTCTACCAACTCTATTACCGTCATGACGGACACGACCAGCGGACCAATTTCCGTGCGTGCCGTGAATAATTGTGGCCTTTCACAGCCCAGCAGCCGTTCGATTTCGGTAATCAGTAGTCTGCCCAATCCGAGTGCGATTAGCACCAGTAGCACGAGTGGTATTTATTGTGCAGGTCAGCTCTACAACTTCAAGATTCAATCGGTTCCCGGCGCGACCTCTTATGTATGGACGCTGCCTACCGGATGGAGTGGCACCAATTCGGATACCTCCATCATGGTTTATGCCGGTAGCAGTGGGACCGTTTCAGTAGTAGCTTATGTTTCCTGCGCAGCATCGGCCCCCTCCGCCAAGAGCATTACCGTTCAGTCGGCTGTTACGCCAACAGTAAGTGTTTCTACTGCAACCAGTCCTGTTTGCCAGGGAGCCTTGACAACTTTCAATGCGAACAGTACGAACGCCGGCACTGCCCCGGTGTATGTATGGCGGAAAAATGGTGTGGTAGTACCTGCAAATGGCAGCCAATACTTGGACAACAAGATTGCGACGGGCGACATTATTTCAGCTACACTTGTTTCCAATGCCACCTGCCGCACGATGGACACGGTCACATCTGCACCGCTGACGCTGAGTGTTACGCCTAAGGCTGTTCCCGGAATTTCCATCAATTCTACACCAGTAGTCACCATTTGTCAGGGAACCCCCATCTACCTGTCAACCACCACCACCAGCCCGGGCACTACACCTCGTTATCAATGGTATGTGAATGGAGTGGCCGTTTCCGGAGCTACTTCTACTACTTACTCCACCTCCACTTCAGCCAACAACGATTCCATCTCGGTTTCGATGACCAGCAATGCCGTTTGTGCCACCGATAGCATCGCCCAGTCCAACAAAGTGGGCATCATCGTGAAGCCTTTGATATCACCTACCGTATCGGTAAGTGCTTCCTCTACCCAGCCCAGCCCGGGCATGCCGATTACGTTTACGGCAATGGTTACCGGCGGCGGCCCCACACCCACCTTCCAATGGATTTTGAACAATGTGGAGATAGCCGGCGCAACGAATCAGACCTACGTGAGCAGCGACCTGATAGCCGGCGACCGCGTGATGGTGCGGATGCAGAGCTATGCCGAATGTGCTAATCCGTCGGTGGTTACATCGGATGAAGTGCTGATGCAAAACCCGACCGGTGTAGGCGCTCAGAGCAACTGGCAGGGAGCATTGGCAGTATATCCCAACCCGAGCACAGGCCGCTTTACGATTGCAGCAGAAGCCGCTTCTTTGAAGCCCGGCGAACAGTTGCGTATTGAGGTGATGAGCCTGGTAGGGCAGCGTGTATTTGAAAAGGAACTGACGGCAGGCGCCGGCGCCAATGGCTTGTGGAAGGCAGAAGTGGAGCTGGGCTCGCAGTTGGCTGCAGGACAATACATGCTGCGCCTGAGCACGCAGAGCGGCATGAGTGCCGTGTTGCCCATTACACTACAACGATAGTGGTGAAAAAAGACTCCGTTCTTCAACGACGGAGCGCAGAAACGAAAAGCGGTCCGGTTTTGTCCGGACCGCTTTTTTTATGCCAGTAATAAGTCAGAGACCGATGCAGCCTTAGCGCAAAAACAGCATTTCGCGGTATTTGGGTAGCGGCCAGAGCTTGTCTTCCACGATCAGTTCCAGCTTGTCGCTGTGGTAGCGAATCCCCTCAAAATAGCTGCGTACATCATTGCAATAGGCTTCGGCACGGGCCTGCATGTCTTCCAGCACATTGGCCTGTTTGCGTGCCTCAATCATCGCTTCCACCTTGTCGTTAATCTGCTGAATGTGACCGGAAATCACGCCTACCAGGTTCTTCTGTGCCCGGGAGCTTTCCTCAGGCATCCCAATATTCTTGAGGCCTGCAATGTTTGCCACCAGCTTATTCTGATATTCGATAGCGGCCGGCAGCACATGATTTGTGGCTAAGTAGCCCAGGATGCGCGCTTCGATCTGCACCTTCTTCACATACTCTTCCAGCATGATTTCGTGGCGTGCTTCCAGCTCCCTTTCGCTGAAAATGCCGTTCTCGAAAAACACTTTTTTGCCCGCTTCCGTTACGTAGGCCTTCAGTGCTTCCGGTGTTGTTTTGAAGTTGGAAAGCCCACGTTTTTCGGCTTCCTCCTCCCAGCTCTTGCTGTAGTTATCACCTTCAAAGCGAATCTTCTTTGACGCAGCAATAGAAGCCCGCAGGGTATGCAGGATGGCAATCTCTTTCTTCTCGCCTTTTTCAATCAGGGCATCCACATCTCGCTTGAATTCTTTCAAGGCCTGTGCTACGATTGTGTTGAGCACGGTCATCGGGCCGGCACAGTTGGCAGCAGAGCCTACCGCGCGGAACTCAAACTTGTTGCCCGTAAAAGCAAAGGGAGAAGTTCGGTTGCGGTCGGTGTTATCCATAAGCAGCTCAGGGATTTGCTTGTGGATATCGAGCTTGAGGATGGCTTCGTCCTGCTCATCAAAGCGTTCTTTGACGCGCACTTCCACCTCATCGAGCACCTTGCTGAGGTAGGAGCCGAGATAAGCTGAAATGATAGCGGGAGGAGCTTCGTTGGCACCCAGGCGGTGGTCGTTGCCGGCACTGGCAATCGCGGCGCGGAGCAGGTCAGCATGGTCATGCACTGCCTTAATCGTGTTGACGAAAAAGGTGAGGAACATGAGATTGGTGCGAGGCGTTTTGCCCGGCGCCAGCAGGTTGACACCCGTATCCGTAGCCATGCTCCAGTTGTTGTGCTTGCCGCTGCCGTTCACACCCGCAAAAGGCTTTTCATGGAAGAGCACCTTCAGTTTATGGCGCTTGGCCACACGGCTCATCACGTCCATCAGCAGGCTGTTATGGTCCACCGCGATATTGACCTCTTCAAAAATGGGCGCACATTCAAACTGGCCGGGAGCTACTTCATTGTGGCGGGTGCGCAGCGGAATGCCCAGCTTGTAAGACTCTTGCTCAAAGTCTTGCATGAATGAGAAGACGCGCTCAGGAATGGAGCCGAAATAGTGGTCTTCCAATTGCTGCCCTTTCGCCGGCGAATGGCCGATCAATGTGCGGCCGCACATCACCAGGTCCGGGCGGCCATTCGCCAGGGCCTCATCAATCACAAAGTATTCCTGCTCCCAGCCCAGCGTGGTGGTCACCTTACTCACATTTTTATCGAAGTACTGGCACACATCCACTGCCGACTTGTTGAGTGCTGCGATGGACTTCAGCAAGGGTGCTTTGTGGTCCAGGCTTTCCCCGCTATAGGCGATGAAAATAGTTGGAATACACAGCGTTTTCCCGAAGCCGGTCTCCATGATAAAGGCTGGTGAGCTGGGGTCCCAGGCCGTGTAGCCGCGGGCCTCAAAAGTGGCGCGGATGCCTCCGTTGGGGAAGGAGCTGGCATCCGGCTCTTGCTGAATCAGTGCATCGCCGTCAAAGATTTCCAAGGCAGTGCCATCGCCTTTGATCGTGAAAAACGAGTCGTGCTTCTCTGCAGTGGTGCCCGTCAGCGGTTGAAACCAGTGGGTAAAATGCGTTACGCCCTTTTCCTCGGCCCAGGCCTTCATACCCGAAGCAATCTGGTCTGCCATCTTGCGGTCCAGCTTCTGAGAATTCTTGATGGAAGCCATCAGGCTCTTATATGCCTCGTCAGACAGCCATTCGCGCATGGCGCGGGCATTGAAAACATTACTTGCAAAAAGGCTTGATACCTTTTTGCCGTTGTAGTGTGAGATTTTCTTCTCGCCATTTTGTAGCTCAGCGAGCGCGGGAAAACGTACGGACATGGGGTTGAATGATTGAAATTGAGTGTTTAAGCTTGTAATTTTGGCTGCAAAATCAGCTTTGCCAGGCTGTATAAAAATTTTTGCAAAGGAAAAGTTTTTTGGAAATTGGGCAAAAAAATTCTCCGAAGTGGCGAAAAAATGCCGCCTATTTCTTTTTCTAAAGTGTTTGATGAAAATACCCTCTCCGTAAACCTATGGGCGAGGCCCCAGCATCCAGGCACAGGCGAAATCCTGCTCTAACCTTCCCGGCAGGCTCGCGGCATGGCCGGCTACCTTCATCTCTACCCGGAAGGCTTCTGCACGAAGCATATCATCCCAATCTTCTCCCACTATCTGCCCAATAGGAAGATGCTCGATAAAGTCAGTAGCCCGCCGTCCGTTCCATTTATAAGCGGCTTCTTTGGCGCACCACGCAAGGGTTAGCAGTCGGGCATCCGGCTCGTGCACCCTACGCAAGGCATTACCGGGCCGGCACAGTTGTTCTTCCTCGGGCGACAGAAACATATGCGCCACCGACTGAATGCTGCCTTTCCAAACCTGAATATCTATCCCACATTCCTCCGTTTCAGAAATAACTGCCGCCACATAGGGAAAGGAGTGGGAGATGCTAAAAAAATAGCGATTGGCCGGCAGCCGGGGCTTATCATGCGCATCGGGCTCTATCTGATGCAGCGGAAAATCCTCATGCAAATAGCGAAGAAGCCAGCGGCCGCAGAGGTGCTCCAGCCTTTTTCGGGGATGCCGGATGCTTGTGGTAAGGCCGGTTTCGGCACTAAAAAAAGCCTCGTCCTCGGCGATGTGCCAGATGGCGGCGAGTGCCTGAGGCCCCGGATTCCAGGCGCGATGCAGCGGCATGGATGCAAGGTAGCACTCGGGTTTTATGCCCAGTTCTGAGGCTGGTTCATCCGTTGCGGCTGCAAGTTTTGAAGGGCCGCTTTCCGAAGGTGGTCCAGCTTCATGGAGATATCGTCTGAAGCCTCAGTCAATAGCTGGGCAGCCTTTGCGTGAAAGGCTCCTACCTCAGCGGATGCGAGAACAAATACGCCGATGATCTGGCCGTGCCGGCTCAATGGCAGGATAATGAACGATTGAAAACGCTTTTGCTGCGCCACATACTTCCAGTACTCAGCGCTCAATTCACCTTGCACATCGTTGCAAATAAGGCACTCCCCCGTTCGAAGCACAGTCTCAAACGGCCCGTTTTCCAGGTTGCCCAGCACCATCGAAGGCTCTACGTCCGGCTCGGCCACACCACTGCTCTGGTTCAGGCGGAGCCTGCCATTGGTCGGGTCCAGCAGATGGATGAAGGCAATCTTGAAATTGCCAAATTCAGTGGCGGTATGGCACAACTCTTTGAACAGCTTGCGCTCTTCGGTTGCTTCAAGAATATTGCGCTGAAACTGGCGAATGCTGGCATAAAGCCGGTTGATGCTCAGCAACTCTTTCTCCATATTCGTGCGGTCGGTCACATCGCGGCAACTGAGCACAAAAGCTTCAATAGCAGGGTCTTTGATAAGGTTGGTAACGCCTCCTTCTATCCAGATGTAATGGCCGGACTTATGCCGAATCCGCATCAACACATCTACACGGGTATCGGGCTTTTTGAGCACTTTTTTAAAGAGGAAAAAGAACTGGCGGCGGTCGTCTTCATGAATCAGTTCAAAAAGAGGATGGCCATCCACATCACTGATGCCGGCAAGCTGGTGTGCCGAAGGGCTTAAGTACATCAGCTCGCCCTGCTCATTGAACAGGAAAACGAACTCGTGCATGCACTTCAGCAAGGTCTGATAGTGTTGGCCTGTACGCTCCAGAGCCTGATACAATTCCTGTGCTTCCTGCTCCAATTGATTCGTCTCGGCCATGCTGCCAAGCACAAAGGGAAGCTGGCTGAGATGCTCCCGAAAAAGATAGCCGCTGATGCCTGCCGAATGCAGGTCGTCCACAGGAAGGTCCTGACTAACAGAACCTAAAACGACCACCGGCATCTTGAAGGCACGGGCATAAATCAACACCTGAGAAAGTGGCAGGTCTTTGGCCGGTGCGCAATAGTCAAATAGAAGAATATCAACCGCTCCCGGCTGCCGCTGGGTGAGAAACTGGTCT
>JAMIQN010000142.1:0-2331 GCA_035914595.1 Chitinophagaceae bacterium
AAGGCTTCAACACCGATGTGAATCACTACTGGGTGATGGTAGGCTTCCAGGATGGCTGCGTGCAGAAATCTTACTTCAATGCGCCCGTCCTTGCGGTGCAACAAGTAGTGAATCAACCCGGTGAAAAAATGATTCTTTACCCGAATCCTGCATCCGATCTCATCACGGCAGAATTGGCCGGGAAAGATCAGAGCAATGTCCGGTTTGAAGTCTTTGACCTTACTGGCCGCCGTATTCTTGAAGTGAATGGCTCGGGTAAGCGCACCGTTATTCCTGTGGGCATTTTTGCCCCGGGCAGCTACAGTATCAACTGCATCAGAAATGGTGTTCGTATCGCTACTGCACAATTCATCAAGAACTAAAAACCCCGAAGCCTAAAAGCAATTTTCCCATGAAAAAGCTCCTCGCATTGCTTGTCTGGTCGCTGCCGGCTTTGGTGGCACAGGCACAAAATACCGGTGACACAACCAAGGCAGTCACTCCCGACGTCAACGCCATCATTGGCTCTGCCCCGCTTCACAAACTGAAGACACCTGACCAGGTGTTGCCCCGCTGGTCCATTGACCTGGGCTTCCGCTTCGGTGCACTGGCGCAAACCATGCAACTCATAGACCTGAAAAAAGCCTACGGGCCCAATAACCAAAGCTCCTCACGCTACAAAGACCCGAGTTTTTCCAGCGGTACCGGCAATGGCGGCGATCTCTTCCTGAATTACTTTTTCAGCAAGAACCGCATGTGGGGCCTCGGCCTTGGCTTGCAGTACATGCAGTATTCGGGCGATGCCAAGCTGGATACGATGTACTCGGATTATCAGGCTACGGATAGTAAAAACCGCATCTACCGCCAGATTATTCGAACCAACGGCCCCATTACTGAAGAACAAAAAATCAGCAACCTCAACGTGCCCCTGCTGCTTCGTTTCAAGCACCAGTTTGGCCGGCCGCAGAAGCCTTCCAACTTCGGAATCACTGCTGATTTGGGACCTGTCTTTGGCATCTATAACCAGACAAGCGCCGATGCCTCCGGCCGCTTCAGCTACGAAGCCGTGTACAAGCTGTCTCCTGATAAAAGTGCCGTTGTTTCTGGCTTTGATGGTGGCATTCCGCCCAACACAAACACCTCGTGGGTGCTCACAGAAGCTGCCTACAATGCAGCCAATTTTGATGGTAGGGCGCAAGCTTATCTGGATGGAGTCCGCCTGCAAAACGAAGGCTTTAATGTGGGGCTGAACAAGAGCATTGCCCCCTCGCAACGCAGCCAGAATGCGAGCTACAATGCCATCTCGCTCGGCGCGATGGTACAACTCGGACTGAGCTATCAACTCAGCTATCACGTTACGTTTTTGCTGAGCGGCTACTACATGTATCAACGCTATCACAACACAGGCAACGACAACTACCATCCTACAGATCTCGTTGTTCAAGAGGCCGGCAACCTCTATGGCAGTTACAAGCCTATGACCGGCGGCATGAAGCAATCAGACTATACGAGCTATGGCCTCAGTGCCGGTTTCCGAATCTTCTTTGGTGAGAAGCGGGACGTGGATGGCGATGGCGTTCCGGATGCTATTGACCGCTGCAAACTTGACTTTGGCGAAGCCCGATTCAACGGCTGCCCGGACCGTGACCACGACAACATCCCCGATGCAGAAGATGGCTGCCCGGATGAACCAGGAGATGAAGGCACAAACGGCTGCCCGGATAGCGACCATGATGGCGTTCCTGACAAAGTGGATAAGTGCCCCTACGAATATGGAGAGCTGCGCAATGGCTGCCCCGTCAGCACCACAGCGAAATACACGCCGGTTGACAGCACCCTTAAGGGCGAAACAGGAGCTCTGTTGCCGCCACACATCGTCCTCGAAACCGATGTGCTCTATTTCGGCTTTAAGCGCTCCGACATCCAGGATTCTGTATCCAAAGTGCTGGATTATGCCGTGCGCGTCCTCAACAAGAACCAGCGCGTGATTATCTATCTCAGCGGCTACACCGACGATATCGGCGATCAGCGCAGCAACCTCTTCCTCTCTTATGAGCGTGCGAAATCTGCGAAGAAGTACCTCGTAGAACACGGCATAGATCCGAAGAGAATCATCATTGGTTCTTACGGCATGGAAAATCCTGCGGTGCCCAATACAACACCTGAGAATCAGGCGAAGAACCGCAGAGTGGAATTGAAGCTCCTGCTGCCTTTGTAATCGCTGCTTTTCGCACATCAGAAACCCGCCCTTCATCTGGCGGGTTTCTTTTTTCTAAAGTCTCAGGCAATGTGGTCAAAAATAGTTGGTGGTTGAGCTGGTTTTTGAGTTGAGTTTTGAGTGCTGATCTGAAG
>JAMIQN010000143.1:0-10096 GCA_035914595.1 Chitinophagaceae bacterium
GGCTTTGGGCCTATGGCGCAATACCGCATTCCGGATGCAGACCGCGAGGCGCTTCAGTATAATCTGATTCGCAGCCATAGTTCCGGCATTGGCGCTCTGCTCTCCCCGATGCAGATGCGGGCTACCATGCTGGCACGGCTCAACACCATGCTGCTGGGCTATAGCGGAGTGCATCCCCAACTCGCCACCCTGATGCCGGCACTGATCAATGCAGAGGCTTATCCCTGCATTTATGCGCATGGTGGTGTGGGTGCTTCGGGCGATCTGGTGCAACTGGCTCACCTGGCGCTGGGCCTGATTGGCGAAGGCGAAATGTGGCATGAAGGCCGCATCAAACCGGCTGCTGAGGTGTTCGCACAATTGGGGCTGGAGCCTTTGAAAATTCATTTGCGGGAAGGCTTGGGCCTGCTGAATGGCACGAGCTGCATGACGGGCATTGGCGCCATCAATGTGCTCCATGCCCGCAAGCTGCTGACCGGCGCCATCCTGTTTTCGCTCATGGTAAATGAAATCATGGAAGCTTATGACGACCATTTTTCGGAAGGACTGAACAATGTGAAGCTGCACCCCGGTCAGCAGATCGTAGCGGCGGCTATGCGCGGCATCACACGCAAGAGCGGACTGATGCGCAAGCGCCATGAGCATCTCTACAACAAGAAGGTTACTGAAGATGTGCTGGAGGATAAAGTGCAGGAGTATTACAGCCTGCGTTGCGTGCCACAAATCCTCGGGCCGGTGTATGATACGGTGGACAACAGCGCCCGCGTCATTGAGCGGGAACTGAACAGTGTGAATGATAATCCGGTCATTGACTACCGCACGGAGGACATCCTGCATGGCGGCAATTTTCATGGCGACTATATCGCGCTGGAGATGGACAAGCTCAAGATTGCGATTACTAAGCTCTCTATGCTGATGGAGCGCCAGCTCAACTTCCTGCTCAATCCCGCCTTGAACAAGAAGCTGCCGCCCTTTGCAAATTCAGGCAGGCTTGGCCTCAACTTCGGCGTACAGGGCATGCAGTATCCGGCGGTGAGCAATGTGGCCGAAAACCAGGCGCTGAGTACCCCGCTCTACATCCACAGCATCCCTAACAACAACGACAATCAGGACATCGTAAGCATGGGCACCAATGCGGCTTCTGCCTGCGCCCGCGTCATTGACAACACTTTTGAGGTGATGGCCGTTCAGGGGCTTACTATCGTACAGGCTATCGGTATGCGCGGCATTCAGGAAAAGCTGTCGCCGGCCACCCGCTGGATGTGGGATGAGCTCAGCCAACTGGCGCCGCCATTCAGCGAAGATTATCCGGCAACACCCCGGCTGACTGCTGTCAAATCCTGGCTCATGGAAACGGAGGTAGGCGAAAAAATGAAACGACTCCTGGGCTGGTAGGCCTGCTTCTTTTTACCCCAAGCGAAGACTATGAAATATGCACTTGTCACCGGTGGTTCCCGCGGCATTGGCCGTGCCATCTGCGCGAAGCTGGCGACCCTCGGCTATTCCATCCTGATCAACTACAAAGGCAATCAGAAGGCGGCAGAAGAAACGGCTGCACTGGTTCGGCAACACGATGTGCAGGCAGAACTGCTGTGCTTTGATGTAGCCCGTACGCAGGATGTACAGACGACGATTAGCACCTGGCTGGAAGCCCACCCCGATGATAAGATTGAAGTGCTGGTGAACAATGCAGGCATCCGCGAGGACACCCTGCTCATGAGTATGACCGACGCACAATGGAGCAGCGTGCTGGACACTTCACTCGGCGGCATGTATGCCACCACGAAGGCCGTGCTCAACCAGATGCTGCTGGCTCGCTACGGACGCATCATCAACGTCGTGTCGCTATCGGGATTGAAGGGTATGCCGGGCCAGGTGAATTACAGCGCTGCCAAGGCCGGCATGATTGGCGCCACCAAAGCACTGGCACAGGAAATCGCAAAGCGTAATATCACTGTCAATGCCATTGCACCCGGCTTCATCCGCACCGACATGACGGAGGCATTGGATGAAAAAGAGCTGGCCAAACTCATCCCGGCACAACGTTTCGGCACAGCAGAAGAAGTGGCTGCTGTAGCGGGTTTCCTGGCTTCAAAAGAAGCCGGCTATATTACCGGACAAGTCATTTCGGTGAATGGTGGATTGTATTCGTAGGCGCCATGACGACCTGCATTTCTTTTTCGAAAAGCAACGAAGCCGCACGACGCATTTTCAGCGGAAGGTCATTGCACGAAAGCTTGTCTTCTGAAAATTTTCTACTTAGTCCACGCGCAGCACTCCTGAAAAATCGGGAGCTATTTGTACTACGCCCGGTTGCATGCCCGGCCTGAAGGCACCCAACTTTTTTTCGAGGCCCAAAGCCTTCGCACCTCCTTCGCAGGCCCAGCGAAGCAAGCGTTCCCAGCCCGTTTCCGGAAAGGCTTCCTGCAGCACCTTCAATTCTGCAAACACCGATAATTCTGTGTTGGAGGCTAAGCTGTCGGTGCCGATACAAAGCGCATCGGTACACGCGGCCAGCATGGGCAGATTAGGGAGTTGTCCTTCTATGTAGAGATTGGCCTTGGGGCACAAACACCAATAGCAGGGCTGCCTGCGTTGCTGCGCAAAAAGTAAATCCTCTTCAGCAGTAAAAGTGTTGTGAACTAAAATGAGCGGATGCGCATCCAGCCAGGGCAGATAGGTCTGAAGAGAAGATTTCCCCGAGGCCTGAAACGAGGCATCGTCAATACCGAAGCCCTGCATCAGCTCGCAGAAGGCGCCCGTCTTTTCACGATAGTAGGCATCCTCTGCCGCACACTCCTGATTGTGGATGGAAAGAACAGCGCCCGGCTGCGCCTGATTGATGAGCCCAAACAAAGCCCTGGAAACCGAATAGGGCGCATGGGGCACGATGGACTGACTGAGCCGGGAAGCATCTGTTTTCTGCGCAGCAAAAAGTGCCCACAGCGATTCTGATGCTGCGAAACGCGCTGCTGCATTGTGTTCTGAAAATCCGATGCACTCAATGAAGCTGTGGACATGCAGGTCGCCCTTCCTGCGCAGGTCCAGCGTGTCTGCCGTGTTGGCAATATCACCGACGGCCACCACACCATTGTGAAGCAATTGCTCGTAAGCCAGATGTCGGGCCGATGCCTTTTCTTCTTCTGAAAAATCATTGCGATGCCGTACCACCGATTGCAGAAAAGGAACCAGGCCGGTGTGCTGTGGAATCACGCCGCGCATATGCGAAAGCTCGAGGTGGCAATGTGCATTCACAAAGCCCGGGCACAGGATGCCTTCAAAATGTTCGGCGACCTCAGGAGCTGTGGGATGAATGGCAACGACCGCACCCGATGCAGACAACTCCAGCGCGGAGCCCTCCGGCAGGAACCGGTGGCCGTCGTGGAGGAGCGGGGCGGTGAGCAGTCGGTGAGGCATCAGAAGGGCTGCGGCTATTCGGTGGCCGCTTTCCGTTAGCTGCGAAAGTGCTTCAGCAAGATCACTTCCTTTTCGGTCAGGAAGCGCCATTTGCCGCGGCTCACATTTTTCTTGGTGAGGCCGGCATACATCACGCGGTCGAGCTTCATGACTTCATAGCCCAGATGCTCGAAGATGCGCCGCACGATTCGGTTGCGACCGCTGTGAATCTCCAGGCCGATTTCGCTTTTCGTTTCGAGATAGGCGAGGCGGTCCACCATGGCAATGCCGTCTTCCAGTTGCACACCTTCGAGGATTTTTTCAAAGTCGTGTTTGGTGACGTCCTTATTCAAGGTGACCTGATAGATTTTCTTGCACTCGTACTTCGGATGTGCCAGCTTTTGTGCGAGGTCGCCATCATTGGTCAGCAGGAGCACGCCGGTCGTGTTGCGATCAAGGCGGCCTACGGGATACAGGCGGTCTTCCGTAGCGCCACTTACCAGGTCCATCACAGTGTGGCGGCCGCGGTCATCTTCAGTGGTAGTGATGAAATCCTTGGGCTTGTTGAGCAGCACATACACAAAGTGTTTTTGCGGTTTCAGCACCTTCCCGTCCATCGTCACCTTATCGTTGGGCTGCACCCGATAGCCGGGTTCGTTGAGCACTTCACCATTCACGCGCACTTTCCCTTCTTTGATGAGTACTGCAGCATCGCGCCGGCTGCTGACACCGGCATGAGCGAGGTATTTGTTGAGCGTCATCGGGCCGCTCTTGGCATCTGCATTCCACTTGCCAGGTTTCCCGGGGTTGCTATGCTCCGCAAATTCCTCCCGTTCAAAACGAGTCCGTGCTCCACGTGATTTTGCAGCATCGTTCCGGTTCGGAAAGGACTTTTCACTGCGGGGCTTAAACGGCTTACGTCCGCCTGCATCTCCGTCCGCTTTCCGCCGATTGGAAAAGGAATTTTTGTTGTTTTCATCAAAACCTCGGGAAGTCGGTTTGCGCGCCGGACGATTGTCGTCCCGGTTGAATTTCCGGGCTCTTCCATCACCTTCATTCCTGAAATCCTTGCCACGTGGTGCCGGTTTGCGATCCTCATTCCAGGGCTTTCTTTCGCCACGTGAGGAATCTGAAGAGCGGGCTCCATCCCGGTTGAATTTCCGAGCTCCTCCATCACCTTCATTCCTGAAATCCTTGCCGCGTGGTGCCGGTTTGCGATCGGTGGCTCCCTTGCGGAAAGGCTTTTCATCCTCTGAAGACCTCGCCGGTTTCCGGGCTGCAGGCTTCCTGAAATTTTCGTTTGCTTCCTTGCGATTGTAATGCGTTTCGCCACGCTTGCCTGGGCCTCGTGCTGACTTTGCCATGCTTCCTGAAAAGAAATTGAAAAATGATGCGCCCCGAAAAGGCTCCGAATCGCAGCCGGCAAAGGTACAGGCTGGGCCTCGCTGCACACGAAAAGCCTTTTTAGTGCTGCCATTGTAGGGTGCTTGTTTCCTACACAAAAAAGCCGCCCCAGGCGAGGCGGCTCCTTCTTAATTCTCGTATCGGTTACACAGAAAAACTATCGCCACAGCCACAGGTGCGGCTGGCATTGGGATTCACGAAGTGAAAGCCTTTGCCATTGAGGCCGTCAGAAAAATCCAGTTGGGTGTCGCAGAGGTAGAGAAAGGACTTGAGGTCGGTCACCAGACGAATGCCTTTGTCTTCAAACACCTGATCCGCCGGCTGGCTTTCATTATCAAAATCGAGCTTGTAGGAAAGGCCTGAACAGCCGCCCCCCACAACGCCTACACGCAGGAAATAGTCATCACCCAAGCCTGCCTGCTCTTTGAGTTGATACACTTTAGCGGCGGCCTTGTCGGTGATATGAATCCCCGGCAGGGCGGCAGTGGAAAAACCTGAAGTTTGTCCCGTACTCATCGTCCCTCTGTCTGTTTCTTGATTTCGGCGCCTGGTTTAATGCTTGGCAGCGGCTACTTCGGGTGTGGCAATTCCGTTCTTCACGCGGTAGTCGTGTACGGCAGCTTTGATGGCGTCTTCGGCCAGCACGGAGCAGTGAATTTTCACCGGCGGCAGGGCCAGCTCTTCCACGATGTCCATATTGTCTATCTCCATTGCCTGCTCTACAGTGCGGCCTTTCAGCCATTCGGTAGCCAGGGAAGAAGAAGCGATGGCAGAGCCGCATCCGAAGGTCTTGAATTTGGCGTCCTTGATGATGCCGCTTTCCTGATCCACTTCAATCTGGAGGCGCATGACGTCGCCACATTCGGGGGCACCTACCAGGCCGGTACCAACATTGGTCTTGTTCTTGTCCAGCGTGCCGACATTCTTGGGGTTCGTATAGTGGTCAATGACCTTGTCTGAATATGACATGATGATTATCGTTTTGAGTTTTGGGCTTTGCCGGCCTCTTATCCGGCTATCTGAAAAGTTTCAATGTTCAAAGTTGGGGGCTGACAGCGAATGACGCCGCATCATGGTTTAGTGGTGATCCCATTCAATGCTTTCGAGGTCTATGCCTTCCTTCCACATTTCCCAGAGCGGGCTCATCTCGCGCAGCTTGAGCACCGTATTGCTCACCGCCTGAATAGTGTAGTCAATCTGCTCATCGGTGGTAAATCGGCCCAGGCCAAAGCGGATGGAGGAGTGGGCGAGGTCGTCACCCAGTCCTAATGCCTTGAGCACATAGCTGGGCTCCAGAGAAGCTGAGGTGCAGGCAGAGCCGGAAGACACGGCGATGTCTTTATTAAAGCCCATCATCAGGCCTTCTCCTTCTACATACTTGAATGAGATATTGCAGACGTGCGGCAGACGATGTTCGCGGTTGCCATTCACGTAGGTTTCGTCCAGTGCCTGCAGGGATTGCTCCAGCCGGTCACGCATCTTGGAAAGACGAGCTGCTTCTGATTCCATTTCCTCACGGCAGATTTCGCAGGCACGGCCAAAGCCTACGATGCCGGGCACGTTGAGGGTGCCGCTGCGCATACCGCGCTCGTGGCCGCCGCCATCCATCTGCGCCGTCACCTTCACACGCGGGTTCTTGCGACGAACGTAGAGGGCACCGACTCCCTTCGGGCCATACAGCTTGTGTGCAGAAAAGGCCATCAGGTCAATGCCGTCGCTTTTGACATCTACGGGTATTTTGCCCACCGCTTGCGTGCCATCAGTAAAGAACAGAATACCATGCTTGCGGGCAATAGCGCTGATCTCGCGAATGGGTTGCACCACGCCGATTTCGTTGTTGCCATACATGATGGCGATCAGAATAGTGGCAGGTGTAATGGCGGCTTCGAGTTGCTCCAGATCCACCAGGCCATCTGACTTTACGTCAAGGTAGGTTACGTGACCACCGAGTTTTTCGATATGCTTACAAGTGTCGAGTACGGCCTTGTGTTCGGTCGTTGCGGTGATAATGTGATTGCCTTTGGATGCGTACATCTCAAAGACGCCCTTCAGGGCCAGGTTGTCAGCTTCGGTAGCACCCGAGGTGAAGATGATTTCCTTGGGGTCGGCGCCAATAAGGGCAGCCACCTGCTCGCGGGCATAGTCCACTGCTTCTTCGGCCACCCAGCCAAAGGGGTGTGAGCGGGAAGCAGCGTTTCCGAATTTCTCTGTGAAATAGGGCAGCATGGATTCCAGCACGCGTGGGTCCATGGGCGTTGTGGCGTTGTTGTCCAGATATATGGGCAGCTTCAAAGACATCGTTGAATAAAGATTTACCGGGGTAATTTTTAAAAAAGCAACTGTATGAGGGAAACGAAAAAAGACGAACGGCAGGGGCTCAAAACTTCTTGCAACTTCCGGTGCTACAGCGCTCTAATTTGCGGGCGTAAAGGTACATGCGCCACCCGCGCCAGCTGGACTCTTTAGGCAGATATTGCCATTTGTAAAACTTATTCTCAGGTGCAGAAAATCGAACACATCGGCATTGCCGTTAAAGACCTTAGCTCCTCGCTCAGCCTGTTTGAGCAACTCCTGAATACGCCCTGCTACAAAACGGAATCAGTGGAGCGGGAAGGCGTTGAAACGGCCTTTTTCCGGATGGGTGATTCCAAAATAGAGCTGCTTCAGGCCACGCGCCCCGACAGCGCCATTGCTCGCTTCCTAGAAAAAAAGGGCGAAGGAATTCATCATATCGCCTTTGCTGTTGAGGATATAGTAGCGGAAATGAAACGCCTGCAGGCATTGGGCTTCGAGCTGCTGAGCGATGAGCCTAAACCGGGCGCCGATGGCAAAATGGTTTGCTTTCTGCACCCTAAAAGCAGCGGGGGCGTGCTGGTAGAGCTGTGTGCAGACCGCGAAAAATGAAGGCCCCATTATTCCGTATCGCGTGGGTCATGGCCTCGCTTCAGCCACACCGTGATACTATCGTGCAGTGCCGGCTGCCTCTTTGCCCGCACCTTGAAATGGACCTTCTCAAATGAGATGCTTTGAGGTGCCCGCCAAGCATTGCCGATCATCGTGCCCTGGTCGGCGGTGATGATGACTTCATTAGTATCCAACGGCAATACGTGCCCGTCTCTATATGTCCCTTCCACATTCACGTAGAAGTCCATGATGGTTTTGATGCTGTCGGTATAAAGGTTGAAATGGATTTCGCGCAGGCCGGCATCCGGCTTTTGCTGCGCCATCGCAGGCATTGCGGACACGAGCAGCATTACCACCAAAAGATCACGAAAATGCATGCCCTCTTTGCGCAAGAATTATTCCCGATTTCGAAAAACCTACTTCACCCGGAGCTTCTGGCCCACTTTGATGTCGGTGCCGAAGCTGAGCTGGTTCCATTCCATCAACTGCTGCATGGTGATACCGTACTTTTTTGCAATTCCAAAAGCAGTTTCACCCGATTGGACCGTGTGAAACTGAGGCACTTCGGGCACAGCCGCAGCCGGCGCGGGGCTTGTTGTTGGAGGCGCAGCAGAAGTCGTGTCGGCCTGTGCAAACACTACTTTATCCAAGCGGTTTTTCAGTTTTGAAAATTCATCCTGCGGCTGCTCCGGCTGTTCCTCAACAGCCTTCTCATTGGCTATGTTGAATGGCTTGGCAATGCCGGCGGGAGCCTTTGCATCTGCGGCCGGTGCCCGAACCGCCTGGTCTTTCGTTGTTGTCGGTGCTGTTGCTTGAGAAGCGGGCTTGGCTTCGCCAAAAAGGCGTGCTTCGCTTGCGGCTGCAGCCTGCGCTGCATTCATGGGCTGGCCGGGTGCGGGTGCTGATGTAGTTGCTGCCGCCGTCTGAATGGCCGGCTTTTCAACAGCGGTATCGGCAGGCACTTCTGCAGCTATAGAATCGGACTGAGGTGTAGTTGCTACGGGTGCTGTGGCCGTAGCAGTCTCAGCCGTAGATGGTGTTGCGGCGGCGGGTGTAGGCTGGGTTTGTTCTGCCGGTGAAGAAGGGTCTTTGGAAACGATGCGGTTGAGGCTTCCTCCGCGTTCAATGTAGATGAACCGGTCCTCGGAGAGGGGCGCGTCCGGCAGGCCGTTTATCTCAAGCAGCTTGGCATAACGCACCTTGAACTGGATCGCATATTCAAGCAGCACATCGCCTTTGCGGGCCCAGAATCCGCGGGCGCCGTCTTTCTTCACCAGCTTGCCATAGTTGTGTGTGGGCGCAGCAGGCGTGTCTGCCGGAGCAGCATCCGGTGAGGCCTGCGGATCTGCCATCATTGCACCGGCCACCGGTGAGGCAGCAGAAGCCACCATCGTATTCGCAGCGGGAGCCTGGTTCAATGCCGCGAGGGTGTAATCCTGCAGGTGAAAATCCTCGATAATCTTGATAAGCTTTTGAGTGTAGGCACGGTTGGTCGCATAGCCGCAGCGTTTCAACTCGCGTGCCCAGCCTTTATAGTCGCGGACATCCAAGGCAAAACAGCTTGCATAGCGCGTTCCCTTGTGGAGGTAATCGCTATGGTCGCGGTAGGATTCGCGGGCGCTCTTGTATTTTCTGAAGCATTCATTCGGCGCATCGTCGGTGTAGGAATAGGTTTCACCGGTCCATTCCTTCTTGCATTTGATGCCGAAATGATTGTTGGCATTGGTGGCCAGCTCGCTCATGCCGGCGTTGGTTTCATGCACACCTTGTGCCAGCGTAATGGCTGCCGGCACTCCACTGCGCTGCTGTTCTGCAATTGCCCAGTCTTTGTATTGTTGGATGTAAGCTGCGGCGCGTTCGTTGTAGCTGGTGCTTTGGGCACTTACCACCAGCGCGGAACATGTAGCGAGGAAGAAGAGGAGCATTCGCTTCATCAGTGGCTCTTTTTGTCGGCTATCGTGTCGGCAAGAATGGCTTCAATCCTACGGAGCGCCTGCATGCAGGCCCACTTCAATTCATCCTCACATTTCAACTCCTCTTTTGTGCTATCAACAGTCCATCGCGTAAAGGCAGCAATACCTGAACCACGCGGCTGTCGGCTTTCAGCTTTTCATTAAATGCCTGAATCGCCTTGCCATTCTTGCTTTGCTCCACGGGCGGCAAGAGGACCTCACCGTCGTAAAGCACATTGTCGGCGAAGATAAAACCACCCGGACGCACCCGGTCAATAATCAAATCATAATATCCAGCGTAGCCTTGTTTGTCCGCATCAATGAAGACGAGGTCGAAGGTTTCGTTCAGCGTGGGAATCACTTCTGCTGCGCGGCCCAGATGCGGGATGATTTTTTCTGCCAACCCTGCCTGCTGCCAATAGTGCTGCTGCATGTCGGCC
>JAMIQN010000144.1:0-2824 GCA_035914595.1 Chitinophagaceae bacterium
GATGAGTTGCTGGCGCAATATGCCGGCAGGCTTCAGCCCATTGATGTCCGCCACCTGGAGATGCCACAACCGATGATGACGATCTTAGAGACGCTGGAAACGCTGCCCGCGGATAAGGCGCTTTATGTGCATCATAAACGGATTCCAGTCTTTCTGCTGACAGAATTGAAAGACAGGCAGTTTGATTACCGGATTAAGGAAGTGGCAGCAGGCGAAGTGTATTTGCTGATCTTCAAAAAAGAGTCGTGAATGTTTTCACCGGTAGGCGGCAATCTGCAAACCACTACTTCTTACAAAGTGGTATTGCCTTTTTACGTGTACGCTGCGCTGAGCTTTCTGCTGGCCTGCGTACTGCTGCTGCTGCATACCGACGTTTTTGACCAGCATTTTTTTCACCCCCACACCTTAGCCATCACCCACCTGATGGCCCTGGGCTGGGGCACCATGATTATCCTCGGCGCATCGCACCAGTTAGTGCCGGTGCTCATTGAAGGCAAGCTCGATAGCGAAGGACTGGCGCGGGCCAGCTTCCTTTTTGCCGGTTCGGGCATTCCGCTGTTGGCACTCGGCTTTTATCAATTCAACACCGGATGGATGTTGCAGACCGGGGCCGTGCTGGTGAACCTCGGTGTGATATGCTTTCTGGTTAACATGATTTCGAGTGCGGTGCATAGTAAGGCCCGCGATGTGCATGCCTGGTTTATTATGACTGCCTCGCTGTGGCTGTTCAGCACCACTTTCTTTGGGTTGCTGCTGGTGTTCAACTTCAGCCGTCCGCTACTGCCTGAAAACTCGGTAGCCTATCTCTCGCTACATGCGCATTTGGGGCTGGTAGGCTGGTTTCTGCTACTGGTGATGGGCGTGGCGTCGCGGCTCATTCCCATGTTTTTGATTTCGAAATACACGAACCGCGTGCGGCTGTGGTGGATTTTCGCGCTGGTGAATGCAGCCCTGATTCTCTTTATCATCCTGCGGCTTTCCGGTGCGCCGGGCCTGGCCAACTACCTGCCATTGGGAATGGTGCTGGCGGCGGTGCTGCTGTTTGGGGCACATTGCCGGGCGGCCTATAAAGTGCGGATTCGGAAGAATGTGGACGAGCAGATGCGCATTTCACTGCTGTCGGTGGCGCAGATGCTGCTGCCCCTGCTGGCCCTGGGCATTGTGCTGGCCATGTTGCCGGCGGGCCTTCATGCCGACCTGGTGTTGCTGTATGGCTTTTGCATTTTCTTCGGCTGGATTACCGCGCTGATATTCGGGATGACCTTTAAGACGCTGCCCTTCATTGTGTGGAACAAGGTCTATCACAACAAGGCGCATTCGGCATCGGCGCCGGTACCCAAAGAGCTTTTTTCAGAGAAAATTTTCATCGCCATGAAAGCCTGCTATCTCGCAGGGTTTGTGTTGTTCATCGTAGGCATCCTTTCGCAGAGTGCCTTGCTGCTGAAAACCGGCGCCGCCTGCCTGTTGCTGGCCGCCATTTTCTATGTCTGCAACGTGGGCATCACACTTGGCCACAAGCCCAGGATATGAGCAATATCATCACCAACGACAGCATCAAGAGTAGTGTCGCCATTACAGGCCTCTACAACGTCATTGACCCCGAAATCGGGCTGAATGTTGTGGACCTCGGCCTTATTTATCAAATAGATTTCGACGACGACGCCAAGCAGATTCACACCACCATGACACTGACCACGCAGTTTTGCCCCATGGGCGACAGTATCGTCAGCAATGTCATCAATTCATTGGGTGAATCCTATCCCGATTATGAACCGCACGTCAATCTCACCTTCGAGCCGCCCTGGAATCATAGCCGTATTTCGCCTGAAGGAGAAGCATTCTTAAACCGATAACCATGCTCAGCCAAACCTGCAAAATGGCCATCAAGGCTGTCATCTATCTGTGCTGCAAGAGCAGGCAGGGTGAGCGTGCAGGCATTCAGGAAGTAGCCCGGGCCATTGATGCCAGCGAACACACGGTGGGCAAGGTGTTGCAAAGCCTCGCCCGGCAGGGGCACATCAACAGCACAAAAGGACCGTCCGGCGGATTTTTCATTAACGAAGCACAGCAACGCCAGCCCATCATCAGCATCGTTCAGACCATAGACGGCAACTCGGTTTTCCGTGAATGCGGCCTCGGTCTCAGCAAATGTTCCGCGACGCACCCCTGTCCGATTCATGATGAATACAAGGTGGCCCGCGACCATATCGAGAATTTGTTTAAGCAGAAATGCATCGGTGACCTCTGTGAGTCGGTCAACAACGGCTACGCCTATCTGATAGGCTGATGCTGGCACGATAACTTTGGAAACATCGCATCCTCACATTCGAAAATCCGGAACCCATGAAAGCGAGTTATGGCACACTATCCGAAACCGTCAACGGTCTGAAGAAAGACGGTTATACGCACGACTTCAACATGCGCGATGAATGCATCGTCTGCCATGAAAACGACACCAGCCTGTCGCCGGACGAGTTTCAGATTGATGCCGTGTATCGTTTTGAAGGAGCCTCCGACCCGCAGGACCAGGCCATTGTTTATGCGATTTCATCCGAGAAGTTTCGCATCAAAGGCGTTCTCGTAAATGGCTACGGGATTTATGATGACGACTTTTCGTCTGTGCTGATTGAAAAGCTGAAAAGCTCCCATCCCTGAGCCTTGCCTGCATGGGAAAGGCGCCGGCTGCAAAGCGCAGGGCCTTTACTTTTGTGGCGCTAAAAAGACCTCCCGGGTCTTTTTCTTTTTCTGGCCCCAGCCCCCTCATCTCATGCAAGCGCAACAGGAAATTGTCGTCTCCGGCATTCGTTCTACCGGCTATCTCCAT
>JAMIQN010000145.1:0-1687 GCA_035914595.1 Chitinophagaceae bacterium
GGGGTGTCGCGATTTCGCCCGAGAAGGGAGCCGGCAGTCGTTCAGCCAGGTGAGGCAGCCAGGCGCCATCACTTTTGCGCTCCGTAACGACGAAAGGCTTCAGATCGTCATGGTGATACTCCTCTTCCATCATCTGGGCAGGTGTCTTGGACTTGCCTTTGACACGACAGCCCTGAGTTGCTCCATCATCTTCCTCTGTAGCCAGCGAAATCTGAACGCGTGCGAAGGCCGGCCCCAGTGTGGAAAACGGCAGCGCCAGGTTTGCAAAAAGCAACAGTAGAAATGTGGCTATCCAGGGTCGCATGAGATGTCGCGAAAATAGCGGAGAATGCGGCCTGCAAGCCTGCCAAACAGGCGTTAAAAAGTAAGTGACAAACGGATGATGCGATGGCGGATTTTGTGTAGAAAAGCTATCTGCTTTTGTGAGCGGAGCGAGGCCCCACTACGCCTTTCTGCTACGTGGTTTTGGGGGGAAGAGGTGCGCCGCAATAACCTCCTTCCGAGTCTGGCAACATTCTTGTTACTCAGGCGGCGCCCAGCCCGGACAATTTTTTGAATCATGATTCCAACGTTTCCCTCCCCAAGGCCGTCTTGATAACAGTTGGCCCGCTTGGGCAAAATCCTCGCATTTTCGCTATCCACTTTCACCACCATTTTTTCGGTTACTCATTCATGCGTCTTTCCTTCCCTTCTTTACGCAACACACTTCTCCTTGCCATCCTGTTGTGCAGTGCTACCCCCGCTCTCCAAGCTCAGGAAGTCAGAAATGGCCTTACCTGGTATTCCAACATCAATCAGGTGTATGAGCTTTCGCAAAAGACCAAGAAACCGGTCTTTGCCTTCTTCACCGGCAGCGACTGGTGTGGGTGGTGTCATCGTTTGCAAGCCACTGTTTTTTCCAAGCCGGGCTTCCGCGACTGGGCTAAGAAGAACGTTATTCTTTTGGAGCTGGACTTCCCTCGCCACAAGCAATTGCCGGATTCAATCATGGCTCAGAATGCAAGCCTGCAGCAGTTCTTCAACGTGCAAGGCTATCCTACGGTGTGGATTTTCTTCATGGAGCGCGACGATGTTCATAAGAAAATGAACATTTCTGCTCTGGGTTCATTGAGCTACCCACAGTCAGCGCCGGGCAAGGAAGAGGAAACCTTCTTAGCAAACGCCAATGCCGTGCTTAAAAACAAGTAGCCTCGTGCAAAAGGGGCGCAGTTTTCGTCTTTTTTCTGTCTGAAAACCTGAAGAATTTGTCGCTTATCCTGCCTTAACGAATCGTGTTTGGTCGCACCGAATGAATGATTGTATTTTGGACATACAGGCATTGCATGGCTTAATTTTTTGATTGAATCTGCAAGTCCCCTGACCTATCAACTCCTGCCTCGATCGCCGTGAAACCGAAGCCTCCCTTGCCTCTTTCTGAGTATCGCAAGCTGAGCGATGAGGAAGTCATTCATCGCTATGTGCATCGGCACGAGGCCCAGGCTATGAACCTGCTTTACGAGCGATATGCCCACCTGGTTTTGGGCGTCTGCTTCAAATACCTCCGTGATGCGGAAGCGGCAAAGGATGCTACCCAGCAGATTTTTATCAAGCTGCTGGAAGACCTGAAGAGATTTGAGATTACCTACTTCAAAAGCTGGCTGCTTCAGGTGGCTCGCAACTTCTGCCTGATGCAGCTTCGGCAGAGCAT